>JBEDJV010000179.1:0-3665 GCA_041172545.1 Bacteroidota bacterium
GAATGGGTCTTTCAAGTCCTTAATAAAACGAATCGCTTCACCGGTTGATTTCATTTCAGGTCCAAGTTCTTTTTTCACATCTGGGAATTTCTCATAGGAGAAAACTGGGATTTTAATCGCGTACCCTTCTTTTCTTGGTTGGAAATTGAAATCTGTCACTTTCTTTTCACCCAACATCACTTTTGTCGCATAGTTCACATAAGGTTCATCGTAGGCTTTCGCAATGAATGGAACCGTACGAGATGCACGTGGATTCGCCTCAATCACATACACTTTGTCATCTTTAATAGCAAACTGAATATTCAAGAGTCCAACCGTTTTTAATTCAATTGCGATTTTCTTTGTAATGTCTTCGATTTGCGTCATCACGAAATCTCCTAAGTTGTAAGGAGGTAATACCGCGTATGAATCTCCGGAGTGAATCCCGGCAGGTTCGATGTGCTGCATGATTCCAATGATGTAGACATTCTCTCCGTCACAAATCGCATCCGCTTCCGCTTCAATTGCCCCACCTAAAAAGTGATCTAACAAGATTTGGTTATTCCCCATTTCATTGATGATATCAACGACATGGTGCTCTAATTCTTCTTTATTGATGACGATTTTCATTTTTTGTCCACCCAACACGTAGGAAGGACGAACCAACAATGGGAATCCTAATTCGTCGGATAATTCAAGTGCTTGCTCTGCGCTTTCAACTACACCATATTGTGGAAATGGAACATCGTTTGCCTCCAATAATTTAGAGAAACGACCACGGTCCTCTGCTAAGTCCAATGCTTCGTAACTTGTACCTAAGATGCGAATGCCGTAACGCTGTAATTTCTCCGCTAATTTCAATGCTGTTTGTCCACCAAGTTGAACGATTACCCCTACTGGATTCTCGTGCATAATGATGTCATAAATATGCTCCCAGAATACTGGTTCGAAATACAATTTATCCGCTGTATCGAAATCGGTAGAAACCGTCTCTGGATTACAGTTGATCATAATGGTTTCATATCCACATTCTTTCGCAGCCAATACTCCATGAACACAAGAATAATCAAATTCAATTCCTTGTCCGATGCGGTTTGGACCAGATCCTAATACGACAACTTTCTTGCGGTCCGAAACGATGCTTTCGTTTTCAAATTCGAAGGTAGAATAGTAATAGGGTGTTTTTGCTTCAAACTCTGCTGCACAGGTGTCAACCAACTTGTACACACGTTTGATGCCCATTTCAGTACGTTTCGTGTATACTTCTGATTCCAAACAACGTAACAAATGCGCAATTTGTCTGTCCGCGTATCCTTTCTGTTTCGCCTCGAAAAGCAAGTCTTTTGGAATGCTTCCTAAGTGATGTTTTTCAATTTTACGTTCAAGTTTGATCAAATCTTCGATTTGTTTCAAGAACCAAATATCGATTTTCGTTTTCTCAACGATTTTTTTAAATGGAATACCCAATTTAATCGCATCGTAGATATGGAACAAACGATTCCAACTCGCAAATTCTAACGAATGTAAGATTTCATCTTGATTGGTCAATTCTTTTCCATCCGCACCTAATCCATTTCGGTTAATCTCCAACGACTGACAAGCCTTTTGAAGTGCTTCTTGGAAAGAACGTCCGATTCCCATCACCTCACCTACCGACTTCATTTGAAGTCCAAGTTGGCGATTTGTACCAGGGAATTTGTTAAAGTTCCATCGTGGAATCTTTACAATCACATAGTCCAAAGTTGGCTCAAACAATGCCGACGTTGTTTTCGTGATTTGATTTTGCAATTCATCTAAATGGTAACCTATGGCCAATTTAGAAGCGATTTTCGCGATTGGATAACCGGTTGCTTTCGATGCCAATGCAGATGAGCGAGATACACGTGGATTGATTTCAATCGCAATAATGTCTTCTGCGTCATCCGGAGAAACAGCAAACTGAACATTACATCCACCTGCGAAATTCCCGATAGAACGCATCATTTTGATGGACATATCGCGCATTTTCTGGAAGGTTGTATCGGATAAAGTCATAGCTGGAGCGACGGTAATCGAATCTCCCGTATGAATTCCCATTGGATCGAAGTTTTCAATCGAACAGATAATTACCACGTTGTCGTTTGCGTCGCGCAGCAACTCCAATTCGTATTCTTTCCAACCTAATAAAGCTTTATCGATCATTACTTCATGAATCGGAGAAAGTTGTAATCCTCGTTCAAGTAAATTATCAAATTCTTTTGGTTCATGTAAGATAGAGGCACCTGATCCACCTAGGGTATACGAAGGACGAATACACAATGGAAATCCAAATTCTTGGGCGATTTCTTTTCCTTCCAAGAATGATTTTGCCGTTTTTTGTGGCGCCATTGGCACATCAATTTCCAACATCAATTCACGAAAGGCCTCACGATTCTCAGTAATTTCAATGGCAGCAATGTCGACACCAATTAAGCGAACGCCATGTTGCTCCCAAATACCTAATTCATCACACTTGATACACAAGTTCAAAGCTGTTTGTCCACCCATTGTTGGAAGAACGGCATCGATTTTGTGATTTTTCAAAATCTCCAAAATACTCTCAGGTTCCAATGGTTGCAAATACACATTATCGGCAACAACCTTGTCGGTCATAATGGTCGCAGGATTCGAATTGATCAGGGTCACTTCAATTCCTTCTTCTCTCAATGAACGTGCTGCTTGGGATCCGGCATAGTCAAACTCACACGCTTGACCTATAACGATTGGACCGCTTCCGATGATCAGAACCGACTTGATGGATAAATCTTTTGGCATAGGGATTTCAATTTACTTTTCTTCGAAGCGGATGTTCGCTGCAAATTGAGTACAAATTTAGTTCAAATCTATGAAGGTGTGTACTTTTTGACGAAGTGTTTTTTAACAAAATGATTTCAAATTGTTAATAGTCGCTTCTAGGCGGATACTTGGTCAATAAAATTCAAACTTAAGTGATTGAAGGTCTCTGCTTGTTCAAAATTGACTACGTGTCCACAATTCGGAACAATACTCAAATTTAAACGTGGATTTTGCGCCACTAATTCCTTCACCGGCGCTAAAAACAAATGATCTTCTTCCCCCATAATAAACAACGTTGGCGTTTTGTCCGTTTGTTTTTCTAATTCAACTAAATAAAGTGCCAAGCGGGATGTTAACTTAAACCAACGGTTAAATTCTTTGTGAACGATTTTACGCGCCTCGCCGATGAACAACTCACGTGAGGACGCATGGTTTTTCTTGGGCATCATGATCCGCGCAAACAATTGATAGAGTCCCATTTGTGGAATCATTCGATTCAAAACACGTCCGATTTTAAGCAATAAACGCGATTTAAAATTCAACCGTGTAATTGCTCCGGCGAAAATCATAGACTTCACTAAAGTCGGCTCCAGTAACTGGATTTGTTTGATGACAATGGATCCCAAAGAAACGCCTACAAAATGAGCACGTTCAATCTCTTGTGCGTGCATCACTTCGATAACATCTTGGGCGATCAATTTAAATGAATAGCGCTTCTTTTTCGTTTCCATCTGACTTTTCCCGTGTCCGCGAAGGTCAATCAGTAACAAATTATATTTTTCCGAAAAGGTTTTGATTTGCTTATGCCAAATACTCGAACTACCTCCGGCACCATGGATGAAGACCACCCACTCTTTACTATTGGCATTTAC
>JBEDJV010000180.1:0-3646 GCA_041172545.1 Bacteroidota bacterium
TCGAACTCAAATCCAATATTTGTCGCAAAGGAAATGGATACTTTCGAACCTTGCGTTAAATCAGGACAAAGCACCAATGTTTGGTCGGTATTCGGCAAATAATTTCCTGCGCCATCGATAAAGTTTGTTCCTCCTGTTGGGACAATCCCAGCACAGTTTAAGGGGTTAGTTTGGGCGTAATCCGGATCAGAAATGGTCAATGTAACTTGAGAAAATCCCAAGTGAGCTAACGCTACGAATAAAATGCTCAGTATTTTTTTTGTCATTATTTCTTGTTTTGCATTTCTAACTTAAGAACGTTCATGGACTTTACAACTAAAAGTTCATTCGTTCCCTCAATTTTGAAATATTGTGTGCGGTCTATGATGTGCAATTGATAATCCGTGAATCGAATAGCTTTTTTCGACTTCAATGAAATCGAAGGAAACTGACTTACGTCTTTACCCTCTGGGATAGCAACCGTGTAACAAGCATGGTCTACTGCGTAATTAAGGACATTGATTGTTCCTTGACCATCCTGCTCAAATGCTTGTAATTCCGTTTTAGAATAACTTTTTGTCAATGAAGGACTTGCCTTTTGTGCGATGATTTGCTGTGCAAATGCAAGTAAGATAATGAGTAAACCCTTTTTCATGTAATCAGTTTTGTGTCCACAAGACGTTTATAATCGTTGAAAAGTTGTACTTAATGTTCAAATATTTCAATTTCATGCTAAGTTAATAAAACTTAATTTTGTCCAAACATAATTCCTTAGTTAAAATTCATGGAGAATTCAGCATTAGAAAAAGTAGCTTCTCAGGTTAGAAGAGACATCGTTCGTATGGTTTCAGCAGTTAATTCAGGTCACCCTGGAGGATCACTTGGCTGTGCCGATTTTTTAAGCTTTTTGTATTTTGAGCAAATGAACTTCAATGCCGAGTCATTTAACATGGATGGCATCGGTGAAGATTTATTTTTCTTGTCAAACGGACACATTTCACCAGTATGGTACAGTGTTTTAGCAAGAGCTGGATACTTTCCAGTGGCAGAACTAGGGACATTTAGAAAGTTATCTAGTCGTTTACAAGGACACCCTTCCACTGATAAAAAATTACCTGGAATCCGTATGGCTTCTGGCTCGTTAGGCCAAGGACTTTCGGTTGCCGCGGGAGCTGCTCAAGTGAAAAAATTAAACGGTGACAAAGGAATCGTTTATACACTTCATGGTGATGGGGAATTACAAGAAGGTCAGATTTGGGAAGCGGCAATGTACGCTGCTGCAAACAATGTTGACAACCTCATCGCAACCATTGATTACAACGGACGTCAAATCGATGGAGATGTAGAAGATGTCATGTCTTTAGGAAACTTGGCACAAAAATGGATAGCCTTCGGTTGGGAAGTCTTGGAAATAGACGGACATCAGTTCGAAGATATCCGTGCGAAAATGACAGAAGCAAAAGCAATGTGTGGAAAAGGTAAGCCTGTGGTAATTATCATGAAAACGGAAATGGGTCAAGGAGTTGACTACATGATGGGCTCTCACAAATGGCACGGTGTCGCTCCAAACGCAGAGCAACTTACCGCGGCATTAGCGCAATTAGAAGAATCATTAGGAGATTATTAATGAAACAGTGGGTATGTGTATTGTTTATTTGTGTTGCTAGCTTCGGCTGGACTCAAAAAAACACGCGCATATTGTTTATTTTGGATGCGTCAAATAGCATGAATGTGGATTGGAACAACAACCAAACACGCATGGAAGCAGCAAAAGAAGTATTGATCCAAGAGGTGGAAAAATTGAGAGGTATTCCAAATTTGGAAATTGCTTTGCGTGTGTATGGACACCAAACGCCTGTTACGAATACGTATCAAGATTGCAACGATACCAAATTAGAGGTTCCCTTTGGGGTCAATACGGTAGACGCCATCAAAACGAAAGTAAAGTCCATACAAGCAAAAGGATCCACTCCTATCGCCCGTTCTCTTGAAGCCGCTGCCGGAGATTTTCCAGATACACTCGCTAGAAATTACATCATATTAATTACAGACGGACTCGAATCGTGTGACAACGATCCGTGTATCATCGCGCGAAAATTAAAAGATAAAGGTGTGAAAGTGACGCCTTTCGTTATTGGTTTGGGGATGGACTTATCCTACCTCGATAAATTTGATTGTATCGGTGCTTATTCGGATGCGGAAAGTAAAGAGTCGTTTAGAAATGTACTTGCTAGCATCGTTTCTAAAACACTCGTGAACACAACTGTTCAAGTGAACTTAAATGATATCACAAAAAAACCACTTGAAACGAACGTCACGATGTTCTTCTACGAAAGCGGGACTTCCAACTTAAAATACACTTTTACACATACACTTAACCGTAAAAATCTTCCTGACACCCTGGTGCTCGATCCGGAAGTGAAGTATGATTTGGTCGTGAATACCCTTCCAAAATTGGAGAAAAAGGGAATCATTTTACAAAAACATACGCACAATACAATTTTCGTTGATGCGCCACAAGGATACTTGAAATTTACGGCAACAAAAAACATGCAGAATCCAAGTTTTCAAATGCGCGTTTCATTAAAAGATGACAGTAAAACTGTGCACTCCCAAAATTTAAATTCCACACAGAAATACCTTGTGGGGACGTATGACCTTGAGATTTTTACCTTGCCAAGGACGTATCAACGTGTGGAGATTACTCAAAGCAAAATAACGTTTGTGGATGTCGTGCCAGCTGGAATACTTCAATACACGGTGGTGAAGGCAAGCGTCGGACAAATTTTCTACGAACGTCAAGCGAATCAATGGGAATGGGTTTGCAACATAGATGAAGGTCCATTGGAAGGAAAATGGTCCTTGCAACCAGGAAATTATAAAATTGTTTACCGCGAAAAAGACCAAAAGTCGAGCGCATACACAAAAGAAAAAAAGTTTAGAATCGATTCAAATAAAACACTCTTATTAAATTTATAGTTATGGAATTTGAAATACTAGGTAACAAAGACACGCGATCAGGATTTGGTGAAGGATTAGCGGAATTAGGACGCACGAATCCAGATGTAGTCGCATTGTGTGCTGACTTAACTGGTTCTTTAAAAATGGATGCGTTCCAAAAAGAAAATCCAGATCGTTTTTTTCAAGCAGGAATTGCTGAAGCAAACATGATCGGATTAGCAGCTGGAATGACCATTGGTGGAAAAATTCCATATACTGGAACCTTTGCTAATTTCTCTACTGGACGTGTATATGATCAAATTCGTCAATCTGTCGCTTACTCACAGAAAAACGTAAAAATTTGTGCTTCACATGCTGGACTTACTCTAGGAGAAGATGGTGCGACACACCAAATTTTGGAAGACATCGGGATGATGCGCATGTTGCCAAATATGACGGTGATTGTTCCTGCGGATTTCAATCAAACAAAACAAGCAACGATTGCCATTGCAGAACACAATGGTCCAGTTTACCTTCGATTTGGACGACCAGTGATGCCAATTTTCGTGAAGCCAGATGCGGAATTTGTCATTGGAAAAGCAGATGTTTTAGCTGAAGGAACAGATGTAACCATCATCGCATGTGGACACCTTGTTTGGAAATCCATTGAAGCATTAGCGATTTTGAAAGAGAAAGGAATTTCTGCTGAATTGATTAACATGCACAC
>JBEDJV010000181.1:0-3943 GCA_041172545.1 Bacteroidota bacterium
CATGTTCAGTTTACTTTTCCCTCTAGTCGTCTTTTTCGCCGGAGCGATGATTCCTATCGCTGTATATGCAAAATCATTTAAGGAAGCGCAAAGCATCATCACTCCACTAAACTTTGTGATGGTTCTCCCTGCCATGATTGGTTTCTTTCCGGGAATTGAGTTAAACGCGATAACAGCAGCTATTCCTGTTGTTAACATTGTTCTTTCCACGAAAGAATTGATTGCTGGTACCTTATCCTTAGGATATTATTGCATCAGCCTAGGAATCATGCTACTGCTTGCAACACTTTCTGTGGTTGTCTCTTACCGACAATTTGGTAACGAAGCTCGAATTTTAAATTAGCGAATTAAGTGGATGAATCCACTTTTTTCCTTCTCATCAAAATTGAGTAAATAATAGAAATAAACCCCATCCTGTAAGTCAGCACCATTTATGTCTTTTCCATCAAACGGAAGGTCGAAACGCTTTCCTATATACACTAAATTACCCCAACGATTGAATACCTTCAATTGATATTCCTGACAAGACTTAAACATCGATTCAATGTCTAATGCATCATTGTATTGATCGCCATTTGGAGTGATGACATTTGGAAAATCAAAGTCCTCGTAATTGTAAATATTGGTGATGGAAACTGGAATCACCGATGGACTTGAAATACAACCGCTAACAGAAATTGTTGCACTGTACGTTCCCATTTGTCCTATTTGAACTGGGAAATAAACATTTGGTTCAACTGAGTAAAAATTTTGCGGTCCCGACCAATTGTAAATGGCATTCGAAACCGGTTCGATATGCAGAGTCACAATATCGCCCGGACATTCAACTGGACTATTTCCTGTCAGAATAGGAGCCGCAGGAATTGGATATACGGTCAAATTCAAAGTGACCACTGAATCGCAACCAGCAACTGTTTGCAAGGTGTGACTATACACTCCCGTATTCGTTAATGTTTGTCCATAAAACAAAGTACTCTCCCCTTGACAAAAAGTCATTGAACTACTGGAAGACAAAACGGGATTGACTGCTAATGTCAAGTTGATGATCGAATCACATCCCGCTTGCGTTTGAATGGTTCGACTGTAATTTCCTGCTGTCGTTAAGGTTTGTGTTCCGAAAGAATAGCTTCCACCTTGACAAATGGCAGCTTGAATGTTCGCCGTGAGAATCGGATCCACAATCAGACTTAGGTTGATGGTGGAATCACAACCACTTGCCGTTTGCAATACCTGAGTATATGTTCCAGACGTGGAAAGTGTATTTCCTGCAAAAGTATAGGTTGCACCTTGA
Source organism: Bacteroidota bacterium (assembly GCA_041172545.1). Lineage (GTDB taxonomy): Bacteria > Bacteroidota > Bacteroidia > Flavobacteriales_D > Crocinitomicaceae > UBA952. Next base: position 1,292 of record JBEDJV010000181.1, read on the forward strand.
CAAATATGCACTGTTTGATTATTCGTTAGATTGGGCAACAAGGTGAGATTTAGCACAACCGTTGAATCACATCCAGAAATACTTGGGAAAACAACCGGGTGATATCCCGCAGTTGAGAATGTTTGTGTCCCTAAAGTATACGAAGAACCTTGACAAACACTCACTGGTAGTGTATCGTTAAAAAGTGGATTTAAGGTTACGATCACACTATCAAAAGATGGACAAGAGTTCGGATTAGACGCCAAATTCGTCATGACCGTGTAGGATTGAGAAAGTGGTGTGTTTCCTGTATTGACCAAATTCACGGTTGGATTCGAAACAGTTGTTTGTGTCAATCCGGGAGCTGCAGTCCATGCATAGATGTAATTCGGATTATTCACGCCACCTATTTGAGCCGTTTGTCCGTTGCACACACTTACATCCGGACCAGCATTTGAGGTAGCAATGTCAGCGTAAATCGTTGCATTTCGAATGGAGTGACGATCATTGGATCCACCTGTACTTGCCGTCCAGCCCATGTATCCTGCAAAGTTCAAATTGTAGGTTCCTGTTAAATATTGTGTTCCATTCACGGAAACTGTAACCACACCATAATTGTAACTGATGACTGCTGTATTGTAGGTGTTCGAACGAAGGAAATTTAAATTTCCTCCCACATTGTTTAATGTGGTAATTCCCGCGATGCATTCATTGTATCCTGGTCCACTGTAGATTTGAATTTCCGGATTTGCTCCTCCGCAGTTATTATACGTATCAAAAACGACTTTAATGCCATTCGCTGTGGAAGGAATTCCTACTCCACCTCCGGAAACGAATCCTGTGGGTGGAACATCTAAGAAACAAAAAGCGATTCCATCAGCACTGGTCCCATCGAACATGCGAAAATCAAATTGAACATTCCATTGGTAACAGGTTCCTAAGTCAATGGCTTGATTGTAAAAAATGGCACCACTTGAATTTCCAATGTTATTGGTAAGAATCAATTCATCTGGATCGAAATTCACATCACCTCCGGTGTCCCCTGTCGCTGCAGCACCGGTTAAATTCCAACCTGTCGTGTTCATATTTGGAGAACCAGTTAATTCAGCAAATACCAATGTTTGAGCTTCGGATTTCCAGAAAAAAACCATGCAACTCAATAAAAAGAAGATGTGTCGTAACTTCATGTAATCTGATTTGAGGACTAAAGTTGGTCAAATATTTTGAACAACGCAAAAAAGGACGTTTTATTGAAAAGAATAGTTGCCTAAATGAACTCTGCTAATTCAATCCAACGCTCTGTCAACGCATCGATTTCCTCAACTACTTTTCCTAAGGCCGTTCCATTTTTCATCAGTTCGTCATTGGATAATTCACCACTCGACAAAGTCAAGGTTAATTCATCTTTCGTTTTCTCCAACTCAGGTAGACGTCGCTCAATGGTTTCGTATTCCTCTTTTTCTTTGAAGGTTAATTTTCGTTTTTTTGTCTCTACAGCGGACGGAGAAATCGTTTTTTCTTTGATTTCCGGTTCTTCCTTAGTGATGTTTTGTTTCACACCGCGTTTCTTGTCCAACTGTTGTTGACGAAAAACTGTATAGTTACCAACGATGTCCTTTAGTTCACCTTGTCCTTCAAAAACGAACAAGTGATCCACCATTTTATCCATGAAGTATCGGTCATGCGAAACAACGATTAAGCAACCTTGAAATTGGCGCAAATATTCTTCCAATACAGACATCGCGAAAATATCCAAGTCATTCGTTGGCTCATCGAGAATCAAGAAGTTTGGATTGCTCATCAGTACACGCAACAATTTCAAGCGGCGTTTTTCACCTCCACTTAACTTGTGCACGAACTGATAGTGCATGTCGCGTGGAAATAAGAATCGTTCGAGTAATTGTGCTGCGGAGAGTTGACGTCCTTTTTCCAAAGGAATGTATTCCGCGACTTCACGCACAACATCTATGACTTTAAAGTCATCATTTACTTTGATTAAATCTTGTGAGTAATACCCAAATACAACAGTTTCTCCGAGTACGATTTTTCCTTTATCAACCTCTTCTTGTCCAACCAACATTTTCAAGAACGTTGTCTTACCAGCTCCATTATTTCCGACAATTCCTAAGCGTTCTTGACGTTGGACATTGTAGGAGAAATCATTTAAGATCACCCGGTTCGGATATGACTTGCTTACTTTATGAAATTCAACGATTTTCGAACCTAAGCGCTCCATTTTGACTGGCAATTCTAGTTCGTCTTCGTCTAAACGTTGGGAAGCTACTTTTTTCACATCTTGAAAGGCGTCCACACGGGCCTTTTGTTTCACTCCACGAGCCTTTGGTTGACGTCGTATCCAATCCAATTCCTTTCGGAAAGTGTTTTTAGCTTTCTCAATCGTCGATTGCGTTTGCTCTTGACGTTCAGCCTTTTTCTCCAAGTAATAAGAGAAGTTTCCTTTATAGCGGTAAATCGTTTGATCTGCTAACTCCATGATGGTGTCACACACAACTTCGAGGAAATAACGGTCGTGCGTCACCATTAAAATGGTCGATTTCGAGGAGGATAAATAGTTTTCCAACCATTCAATCATGTCTAAATCCAAGTGATTGGTGGGCTCATCGAGAATTAAAAAATCAGCATCAGAAAGCAATACTTTGGCCAATGCTACAC
>JBEDJV010000182.1:0-3257 GCA_041172545.1 Bacteroidota bacterium
AAATTGAGTGAACTGATTTTAGAAATCGGAAAACCAGATTTAATGATCGTGCCTGGTGATGTGAATTCAACACTAGCATCAGCTCTCGTAGCAAACAAGATGGGCATACCGCTAGCACATTTAGAAAGTGGACTTCGTTCCTTTGATCGTGCGATGCCAGAAGAGATTAATCGTTTATTGACGGATGAAATTTCCGATTACTTCTTCGTCACGGAACAAAGTGGATTAGACCATTTATCCGAAGAAAAGAAACATGGAGAGGTGCACTTTGTTGGAAATACGATGATTGACACCTTGGTACACTTCGAGCCTCAAATCGCGGAAAGTCAGATTTTGGATAGACTTGAAATTCGGGAGAAACCATATATTTTAGTTACGTTACATCGTCCTTCGAATGTAGATTCCCCTGAAGGACAAGCGAAAATCATGCGTCTATTCACGGAATTAAGTAAAAAGTATACGATTGTCTTCCCGATTCATCCAAGAACAAGGAAAAACTTTGAGGCAAATGATCATGTTACTCACTGGTTAGAAAATGGAAATTTACATTTGTTAGATCCACTTGGATATTTTGATTTTCAGTCCTTAGTGAAGCACGCGGATTTAATTCTAACGGATAGTGGCGGAATTCAAGAGGAAAGTACCTATCGCCAAGTTCCATGTTTGACTTTGCGCGAAAATACAGAGCGTCCAAGCACCGTCGTATTAGGAACGAATACCTTGGTTCCATTTGATGAACAAATCATTCTTGGTTACATCGATGACATTCACGCGGGGACGTATAAAAAAGGAGAAATACCTCCATTATGGGACGGAAAAGCAACGGAACGAATCTTAGAAGCTATTTCGAGGATGCTAGCATAAGTTCGTTTAAATAGGAACTCATTTCCTTGGCTAATTCTTGACGGCTATATTTTAGTAAGGTTTCGGAACGATCTATTTTGCCTTCACAAAGTACTTCTAATTGTGACCATGTTGGCATTTCATCGAAGTCGATGACGAGGGTGTTGTCTTGTTCCTGAAGGATTTGAGCCGAATCACCGGTTTTAGGTCCGATCGCTAAAATGGCTTGATTGCTAGCTAAATACTCAAACAGCTTACCTGGAATGATGCCTTGTTGATTTTTGACATTGTTCAAAGGTAAAAGGAGTAGCGAACATGAGGACATTAGTTCGATGACTTCTTGATGCGGAATAAACGGTTTTTGGTCCAGATAAGTAGATAGTCCTAGTTCGTTGAGCGATTGAAGGACACTGACATCCACCGCGCCGACTAATTGAATTTTCAAACGTGATTTCAGTGCAGTATTTCTGGATACTTCCTCTGCTAAAAAGCGCCAAAAGAAAACGGGATTTCGGTCAGCATTTAAAGAACCCGTGTGTAGAATCGTGAATCCGGAATCTGGTTTTTTATCGAAATGTGCGAAATCAGAAGGAGCGAATCCGTTGGTGATTAATTTAACGGGACGCTTTGCAAGTTCTTCGAATTCTGTTGTCCACGTTCGACTCACACAAGTGATTCCAGTTGCTTCTCTTAATACCGCTTGTTCTAACTTCTTATGACGTGAAATGGCCAAACCTGTCATCGGTAATTTATCAAACCAATCGATGTTTGTCCAAGGATCTCGAAAATCAGCCAGCCATGGAGTTCCAGTAGCGCGTTTGAGTCCTAAGGCAATTAAATGGGTGGTGTGTGGTGGTCCGGTAGAAACAATGATGTCTACGGGATGATCTTTTAAAAAATCGCTTAAATGCTGAATGGAAGGTTTAATCCAGAATTTTTTAGCGTCAGGAATGAATAAATTAGCGCGCATCCACAGAGATAGTTTTTGCAGCCATTTTTTGTCTTGTTTTCCGCCTTCATTTAAAAAGCCGGTTTGCAATTTCTTTCCTTTTTTTCCCGTCAGTGCTTTGTAGGCGTTGAAAGGTTCCCAAATGGGATATTTGATGACGTGAATGTTATCGGTTAGACCGTCGAGAAGACTGTTGTCCTCAACCGGAGCTTCCGCATTTTCAGGCGTATAAATGATGGGTTCCCATCCCAATTGACTTAAATAACGACTAAAATGCAGCCATCGTTGAACACCACTGCCACCGCTTGGGGGCCAGTAATAGGTGATGATGAGTACTTTTTTCGCGTTAGGCAATTTTCGCTTTTATTTGATCAATAGCTGTTTGTAGTCCATCGCTGCGTTTCCCACCTGCCGTGGCAAAGAATGCTTGTCCACCGCCACCACCTTGGATGTGCGTTGAAACCTCACGAATCCATTGTGCGGCGTTCCATTGTTTGGATTCTACTAAGGACTCGGCAATGATGAGACTCAATCCACATTTCTCGCTTTCTTTGTTTCCAATGATTGCGACAAAATTCGGGTGATCTTGTTTGAGTTGAAATAAGATGTCTTTCACGGAGTTTGCGTCCATATCGACAATGCTTGCCAAGAAGGAAACTTCGCCCATTTTTTCCACTTTTGAATTCAATTGAATTTTCAGTTGTCCAGCTTTCTCGCGTGTTAACGATTCCACTTCTTTTTGCAATTGGTTGTTTCGCAACATCAAATCCTCCACAGATTTCACCAAGTCTTTTGGATTCTTCAACAATTGTTGAATGTTCGAAAGTGTTTCCGCTTTTTCTTTGAAATAGGCTTCTGCTGCTTTACCGGTAATCGCTTCGATGCGACGAACTCCAGCGGCAACTGCGGATTCTGATACGATTTTGAATAAACCGATTTTCGATGTGTCTGGAACGTGAATTCCTCCGCAAAGCTCAACGGATTCTCCAAACTTAATCACTCGAACATGGTCTCCGTATTTCTCACCGAAAAGCGCCATTGCGCCTAGTGCTTTGGCATCTTCAATAGCCATTGCTCGACGTTCGTCCAAGGAAATGTTTGCAGCAATTGCCTCGCAAACCAATTGTTCGATTTGTTGCATTTCTTCATCGGTCACTTTCGAAAAGTGAGAGAAATCGAAGCGTAAGTTCGATGCGTTCACTAATGATCCTTTTTGCTCCACGTGCGTTCCAAGTACCGTACGCAATGCGTGGTGAAGTAGGTGAGTGGCACTGTGGTTCTTTGCGGATTGATCTTGACTGTCCAGGTCAATGATCGCCGTAAACGTTTGGGTTAAATCACTTGGTAAATGCTCACTCAAATGAATAATCAAGTTATTTTCTTTTTTCGTGTCAAAAATGCGGATGGTTTCATCTGCACCTTTCAAGATTCCTTTGTCTCCAACTTGTCCTCCACCTTCTGGATA
>JBEDJV010000182.1:3316-6942 GCA_041172545.1 Bacteroidota bacterium
GTTTTCCTTTTTGACTCACCTTGCGGTATTTCGTCAATTGAACAGGTGCTTCTTTTACATCATATCCAATGAAGGATGTCGGTACATCTGTTCCAAGTTGAATCCAGTCGTCCGTTTCAATCACAGAAGCTGCTCGAGAGCGGTCTTTTTGAATTTGAAGTTGCGCTTGGAATCCTTCTTCATCAATGCTGTAGCCATTTTCGCGTGCAATGAGGGACGTTAAATCCACAGGGAAACCATAGGTGTCGTACAATTCAAATACATTTTCACCTGAAATGATCGTTTCATTCGCTTTTTTACTTGATTGCATTAGGTCGTCCATGCGTTTGATTCCTTGTTCCAAGGTACGGAAGAAGCTTTGTTCCTCCTCGCGAATGACTTTTTCAATGAGGTCTTTTTGCTTGATCAATTCCTCGTATGGATGTCCCATTAACTGAACGAGTACGCCTGACAATTTACATAAGAAAGGTTCTTTCATTCCTAAGGTCTGATATCCATAGCGAACGGCACGACGCAAGATTCGACGAATGACATATCCAGCGCCAGTGTTGGATGGCAATTGTCCATCTGAAATGGAAAAACTAATTGCTCGAATGTGATCGGCAATGACGCGTAAAGCGATATCTGTTTCCTCTGATTTACCGTAAGGAATTCCACTTTCCTTTGAAACGAATTGAATCAAAGTTTGGAATAAATCGGTATCGTAGTTACTTTGTTTTCCTTGAAGGGCCATAGCCAATCGCTCTAATCCCATTCCAGTATCCACATGCGTGGAAGGAAGTGGCTCGAGGCTGCCATCGGCTTTTCGGTTAAATTGCATGAAAACGTTGTTCCAAATTTCAATGACTTGTGGATGATCGTTGTTGACTAATGTGAGTCCATTCACAGTCTCACGCTCACTTTCGTCTCTTAAGTCTACGTGAATTTCTGTACAAGGTCCACATGGACCAGTGTCGCCCATTTCCCAAAAGTTGTCTTTTTTGGAAGCCAAAATAATTCGATCTTCAGCAATAAATTTCTTCCAAATATCGTAGCTTTCTGAATCTCTGGGAACACCGTCCTTGGCATCTCCTTCGAAAACGGTCACATATAAACGATCAACTGGAATTTTGTAAACATCGGTCAATAATTCCCAAGCCCAAGAAATGGCTTCTTCTTTGAAGTAATCGCCAAATGACCAGTTTCCTAGCATTTCGAACATCGTGTGGTGGTAGGTATCTACACCAACTTCCTCGAGGTCGTTGTGTTTACCCGAAACACGTAGGCACTTTTGAGAATTGGCCACACGCTTTTGTTTCGCCTGTTGATGTCCAAGGAAAAAATCTTTAAATTGATTCATTCCTGCATTAGTAAACATCAGCGTAGGATCATTTTTAACTACCATTGGCGCGGATGAAACAATCTGATGTCCTTTACTTTCAAAAAAGTCAAAAAATTGTTGGCGTATTTCAGAAACCGTCATTGTATCGTTTTATATGCATGCAAATTTAGGAAATTGAAAGAACTAAAGGCAATGAAAATGGGCATATCACGTTCTAAAAGAGAAATATTTACGCCATTTCGCTATCCATCCCATTCGAAACACATGAAATAATGAATGAACTGAGTCAAATTGAGTCCAAGTTAATTGTTGTCCGCCAGCAAAAAGTGCTCTTAGATAGAGATGTTGCTGAGTTATATGGCATCGAGACCAAACGTGTCAACGAAGCATTTCGAAATAATCCGGATAAATTTCAAGAAGGTTACGTACTTTTTTAGATAAAGAAGAATCCAATTCTTTAAGGACGAAAATTTCGACCTTAAAGAATTCAAGTAGGGGGAAGCATACGAAATATCAAATGAAAGCTTTTACGGAAAAGGGATTGTACATGTTAGCTACCATCCTGAAAAGTGAAAGAGCGACAGAAACAACCATTGCGATTATTGAAACTTATGCACGTATCAAAGAATTTACACGTTTGGTTCAGAAAAGCGTACATTCCAAAGATGAACAAATAACTGCGGAATTATTGGGGAAAGGTTCGGGTGTATTAAATGAGTTACTTGGGCCGGATTTAAATACGGATGAAACGGAAACGTCCATCGAATTTAACTTTGCCGTTATGAAGCTGAAACACACGATTAAACGAAAGAAGTAATTTCCATTACTTTTGTAGCTCAGAATCAAAGCACATGGAATTTATCACTCAAGAATTAGATCAGTATTGTTGTCAGCACACAGCAGAAGAAAATGATTTGTTGAAACGCATTAATCGAGAAACGCACCTTGAAGTTTTGCAACCGCGAATGTTAAGTGGACATTTCCAGGGACGCGTACTAAGTATGTTTTCAAAAATGATTCAACCAAAACGTATTTTGGAAATTGGAACGTACACCGGATATTCGGCTTTGTGTTTAGCAGAAGGACTAACATCCGAAGGGAAACTCGTAACGATAGACGTGAACGAAGAACTAGCAACGCGTGTTCAATCCTATTTTGACGCATCGTCCTTTTCTAAGCAAATAACTTATGTGATTTCTCCTGCATTGGAGGTGATTCCAACATTAAACGAAGAATGGGATATTGTTTTTATTGATGCCGACAAACAGAACTACATTGAATACTATGAGATGGTGTTGCCTTTCGTAAAGTCGGGTGGATACATTATTTTAGACAATGTGCTTTGGTCAGGAAAAGTAGCCGATCTAGAGAAAAATGACAAGGATACGGTGTTGCTTCGGAAATTGAATGACATCATTCATGTGGATATTCGCGTCGAAGAAGTTTTGCTTCCCATTCGCGATGGACTTATGATCGCACGTAAAAAATAAGATGAAAAAGATCGAAATACGTCAAACAGCAGATGGATCAAATACGCTCTATTTACCTGATTTAGACGAAACCTACCATTCCAGTCATGGCGCAGTTCAAGAAGCGAAACATGTATTTATTGAACATGGTTTGAAATATGTGTATGCCCAAGGTGGAAAAGAAATACGAATTTTCGAAATGGGCTTCGGCACCGGTTTAAATGCCTTATTGACAGCTCAAACGTCAAAGCGTTTAAATCTTCCCATAGCGTATATTGGAATTGAATTGCATCCAGTGCCGGAGGAAATTTGGCAAAATATGGGGTATGTTCACGTTCCTTCAGAAAAAGAGGAGTATGCTAAAATCATGTCAGCTGCGTGGGAGGAGAATCTCGGAATACATCCATTTTTTCAGTTGAGAAAAATCGAAATGGACATCCTTCGATTTCAACCATCAGAACAAGTCGATTTGATCTATTACGATGCTTTTGGTCCTCGTGCCCAATCTGAAATGTGGGACATCCCCGTTCTCACGAAGATGTACGATTTGTTAAAACCAGGAGGGTTCTTCATTACGTATTGCGCTCAGGGACAAATGAAACGAAATTTAAAGTCCCTTGGATTTTCTTTAGAAGCCTTACCTGGACCTCCGGGGAAAAGAGAAATAACACGCGCAAGAAAAAATTAACGAAAAATTTACATTAAATCAGTTTTGATTGAAAAAAAGCAATTAACTTTGCACAGAATTACATTTCATAGTTGTAGTTTTAGTTTTATAGTTTTAGCATGGTTTAGCAGGAAGAGGAACAATCAAGAGTTGTTCCTCTTTTTGTTTT
>JBEDJV010000183.1:0-5120 GCA_041172545.1 Bacteroidota bacterium
AATAATTATTCATCCGAAAAGCAATATGTTTTATTAAAAGCTGTACTCGTTCCCTGGAAAAGCCATCCGTTTATGTTGGATTTCTTGAAGTCTTTACAAATAGAAATAAAACTTCGGTAGCATGAACGATTAATTGGAATTCACTCCAAACAACAGCGCCTCTCTCAACACGTCAAGTTGAATGTCCTTCAAGGATTTAAATCGAATGCAATAAGCTTTGACACTGGCTTTTCCGATGATGGGGCCAAAATGCTTTGCTAAATAATCGTGATCGTTCAATCCGATCAAATAAATGGAAACACCCGTTTTATTCGCACTTACACCAATTCGAAAGGTTTCTTTAGTTGAACCATCGACATAGTTTAACGTTCGATTACCATAGCCAATAGTTGGATTCGCTACGACTTTTCCATCCGCGTTTAATCCATCAAAAAAAGTGCGTTTTGCTCCCGGCATAAGTTGAAGGAGAAGTTCATTCAACATTAATAAATCCTGCTGTTTGGACGGGATTTGTGAGGAAATAAACCTTTCTATTTGAGTATTTGGATCCATGTAATTAATAAACAATTATTTTATTTCTTCCAGATCAATTACAATACAATTGTCTACGCCTTTTTTATCGAAATTCAGAATGATCCCATCCGCATAGGGAAACATTTTTTTTGTTCTTTTAATTAGGTTATTCCTGATGGATTCGTATTGAGTATCCGTGATAAAGCCAATTTCAATAACCCCAATACTATCATAAGGCATAAGGGGCTTACTATCCGTAAAAACATAGAGTCCTTCGACATTATTTACTTCAGCAGTTGATGCGTTTGGAGTAAAGACCGCACTTCTGAAAGATAGAAGAATTGTGACACTCATCCCTAAAAGAAAACCAATCACTTGCTTTTTCATATTCATTTTTTAACCGTATTCTTGTTCTTGTTTTTCTTGTTTATGAAGAATATTTTTAATTAAGCGAATAACTTGATGATTGCGACCTTTTGCTATTTTATATTCCTTCATTGTTTTCAATTAACCATGATTTTCGCGCCAAATACTGTTCTGGTCGACTGACATCTCATTCAATAAATTTGAATACCTTAAAAATAACTAATTTTTAAACACTCTACACCGTGTTTATACATCGTCACTTGTGATCTTACAAATCTGAAGAACTTTTCATAAATCCAATTTTTTGACGGCTCGACTGACTCACCTTCTTTTGATCCTTTTGCATTAAGTAAGTTAAAACCTGCTCAATGTCTACAAACTTTTGATTGAATTGTCTTTCCATCTCTCGTAATTGTTTTGCAAGCTCCTCATGTGAAAGCGCCCACTGACGCAACTGAGCGCATCTCAATTCCTTGTTCCGAAAAGGCAAAAGGACGGTAACGAATTCCACCAGCAACTTTTGAGGTGCAAATTCTGCACCTCAAATTTTCCCATTCTTCTTTCGTCAACTCAAACATGAAATCCGAAGGAAATCTTTTATAATGCGTTCGCACAGTCCGCTTCAAGTATTTTGTCTCCACATGGTACATTTTCGCTAAATCATAATCCAAGATTATCTTTTGTCCGCGCACCTCATAGATACTTTCTTTAATTTGTACTAATTCCATTTTTTAACTTTTATTTTATTGGATACAGTGAACGCAAAAGGAAGATATCTTTTCCCTCCCCAACTTGAGGACGCAAATTGCGTCCTCAAGTTCTCCCATTCAGTTGACGTTCGTTCAAACATAAAATCTTCCGGAAAACGTTTAATATTCCTACGAACAGACTCCTTCAATCTTTTGGTTTCTATCGTATACAACTGGGCCAAATCAAAATCCAACATGATTCTCATTCCTCGTACTTCATGAATACGGTTCTTAATGTGTGCTATTTCCATTTCTTTCAATTTTCGATGTAAAAATCAAATATCGATTGGACAGCGGGAATTATTCGGTTGATAAACAGTTAAATCCGAATGTAACTAAAAGAGGAAGAAAGATTGAACTATGGTAAATGAAACAAGGGATGCGCCGCTAAAAACTGTGCTTTTCGCTTCATGGTCTGTTCCATGTGCTTTCGGGCTGCTTGACTTTTTGGATATAAGATTTTATGCTGCTCGGCTTGACGAATCTGTTGCCATTGCAAAAGTAAATCAATGGTTTCTTCTGTAAAGAAACTGGACTGAAAGAAATCCCAAAGTTCTAAAACAGCTTCCGGTGTGGGATGTACACCATCGGACTTAAAGAACCGATAATCGCGTAGATCGTCTATCACAAATTCGTAGGCTGGGAAATAATAAACGCCTGATTCCTCCTGCAATTGCTCGACGGCCAATAACAAACGAGCTTTACTTCGATTATTTTCAATATAGCCGTCTTTGATGTGACGCACTGGACTCACCGTGAAAAATATTGAGATACTTGGATTTTCTTTTTTCAATAAAGAAATGATCGATTTCCATCGTGTAACGATTTCTTCTACTGAGCTGTTTTCTTTTTGAAAAAGTTGACTATGTTGTTTGTGACAGTTGGCAACGATTTCGCCATCTGACTTCAGTATGTATGCCCAGGCACTGCCGAAGGTCACAAAAAGTTGATTTGCTTTTAAAAGGAAATTTCTTAATTCTGAGCGAAGCTTTTCCATCTTCATGGACAATTCGTTCGCACTCATTCCATAAACAGATCCTGCCAATTCCCAAGAAAAGAAAATATCTTCGTGCTGTAACCTACGGAAGGAAATCGATTCATCGAAACTCCATTCAATTAACTTGGCGATGGCTAAGGGATGAAAAATCGTTCCACCTGGATTCACCATGGATTCAAATCCACTTGTACGCATGATGTTTCCCAATTCATCAGAGAAACAACTACCCAAAAAGACAAAGGATTCACCGTGCTTCATTGTAGGATACGATTGTTCCTTCAGCCAATGATCGTAGCTACTTGCACTCATTTCTCGTTCAATAAATTTTCCGCGTTTTGAAGTGCCGCTTCTGTAATTACTTCACCACTCATAAGTCGTGCAATTTCTTGTGGACGTTCACGTTCATTCAAAACACGCACAGTCGTTTGCATGCGTTCATTGCGCAACTCTTTTGCAACAACCATGTGCTGTGCTGCCCTTGCGGCAACTTGCGGCAAATGCGAAATGGCCATTAACTGAACAGTTTGCCCCATTTTCTCTAACAATTGTCCCATTTTCAAGGCGACATCACCAGAAACACCTGTATCTATTTCATCGAAGAAGATGGTCGGTAAATCTTGTTTTTCGGAGATTAATTGTTGCAAGGCCAACATCAATCGAGACAACTCTCCCCCACTTGCCGCTTTTTCAATGGGCACAGCTTCGATTCCGTAATTTGCTGAAAACAAGAATTCAACACCGGTACATCCGGTTCGATTAAACTCCGTTAATTCGCTCAATTCAAATTTCAAGGTCGTATGTGGTAATTTGAGTTCCTTCAGTCGATCTTGCAGAATGGACAATATGACCGGAATACGTTTTTGACGCTGATCCTGCAAATACCTTGCGTCCTTCCAAAGATCGGTTTGCAGTTGCGCGTGTTCCTTCCGTTTTTGCGTACATGCATGCAACAATGCATCCAAGGAATTCAACTTACTCGTCAACTGTTCATACATAGCTGTTAACTCATCCGCTGAACTCAAACGATGTTTCGTTAAAATCTTATTAAACGAATTCCATTTTTCCATCATGGACGCTTTGTCAGATTCATTCGTATCCAATTGATCCATCGCATCATTTGCTTCCAAGGAAAGATCTTTTAATTCGAGTAAAATCGAATCCAATCGTTCCTTCATGGATTGTAATTGCGGATCGTAATTAGCTTGTTTATCGACACTACCTTTGAGTCGATACAGTTGTTCGTAAGTTCCGTTTTCCGCTGTAATCTCACTTATTTCACCGAATACTTGAAGGATTTGCGACGCATTTTCCATACGCGTAATGTCAATTTCTAATTGAGAAAAATCGGTTGAACCCAAAGACAATTCCTGTAATTCATCTAGAATAAATCGATCGTAATCTTCGGCTTGAACAGCCGCGTGGTATTGTTCATTTAAGGATTTCAATTCCTTCGAAACGGATTCGAAGGCGTTGTATTTTTTCTCGAATGATTTGCGTTCCGTCATTAATCCTGTCAGGACATCAATCAATTCCAATTGAAAGGACTTCGATCTCAGTTCGAGGGTATTGTATTGCGAATGGATTTGAACCAAGCGCGATGTCAATGATTTCAACGTTTGTAATGAAACCGGAACGTCGTTGATGAATGCACGAGATTTTCCTTCCTTCGCAATTTCACGTCGAATAATGGTATTCACATCGTAATCCAAGTCATGTTCTTCGAAAAAAGCAACGTAGGATTGATTCAAGTTAAAATTTGCCTCGACAATAGCCTTCGGAGAAGAAGGACCGATGACCGAAAGTTCGGCGCGTTCGCCTAAAATAAGTTGAAGGGCATGTAATAGAATCGATTTACCCGAACCCGTTTCACCGGTAAGAACTGTGTATCCTGATTGAAAGTTCAATTCAACTTCGTCAATCAAGGCAAAATTTGAAATGCGAAGTGCTGTTATCATTAGTCTAGAATTTCCTGATAACGTGCTGAATTTGCCGAATCTAGTCTTTTTAATAGCGCTACTAAATCTTGTTTTTCCTTTAATTCCGAATCGGAAAACACATTTTTGAACTCGGGAATCTTACAGAAAAGAAAACTCAGCAGATTCACTGCATTTGGACGTGTGGCAGCAAGCGGCGATAATTTATTTAAGGCATCATAAATCGCTTTTTTTCCTGCTACTTTGTCCTCATACAATTTATCAATTCCCTTACGATGGTACATGTATAGGCACTCACGCATTGGATCAAAGACCGGTTGTAGCATATTATCCACTAAATAAAATCGATTGCGGTCCGCCCACTAAATAAAATCGATTGCGTTTCCCTGATTCTGAGGATTTCCATCCTGGAGCTCCACCCACTTGTGCGTTCGTTACAATAGCTTGTGCTTCAATGTAGTAGGGCGTCCCTCCTTTCAAGGAGAAAGAATCGTAATCTAACCCAATGATGTAATAAGCATAAAATGCGAGGATGGATGTCAAATTATCACGGTATTGATT
>JBEDJV010000184.1:0-3597 GCA_041172545.1 Bacteroidota bacterium
TCAATAACGATTAAGTCGATTGCACCTGAACGAATTAAATTATCAGCGATTTCCAATGCTTGTTCACCATTATCTGGTTGAGAGATTAATAAGTTAGCAACGTCTACACCTAATTTCTGTGCGTAGAATTGATCAAACGCATGTTCCGCATCAATAAATGCAGCGATTCCACCTTGTTTTTGTACTTCAGCAATGGCATGAATCGCTAAGGTTGTTTTACCTGATGACTCTGGACCATAGATCTCAACAACGCGTCCTTTTGGATACCCGTTGATGCCTAAGGCTAAATCTAGCGTAATAGATCCAGTTGGAATGACTTCCACTTTTTCTACGGGAGAATCCCCCAGTTTCATTACAGAACCTTTACCAAAGGTTTTGTCTAATTTCTCCATTGTTAATTGGAGCGCTTTTAATTTTTCTACGTTTTGTTCTTTTGACTTTGACATATCGTTTGTGTTTGTTGAGTTGGTTGACTCGGTTAATAATTTCTACAAATGTAAGAGTGGATGTTCGTAAACTATTTACGAACTAAATAGCGGAATTGTAAATAGCTAAAACTTCGCTCGCATGGTTTTTTGTATTCGGCTTTTCGATAACGGAAATCAATGTTCCCAATTCATCGAATAAAAATGTCGTACGGTGGATTCCATCGTAAATTTTCCCCATGAATTTTTTCTCGCCCCAAACGCCGAATGCATTTAAAAGCACTTTTTCCGTATCGGCAATTAAGGGAAATGGTAAGTTGAATTTATCAATAAATTTTTTGTGCGAAGAGGCACTATCCGCGCTAACGCCAAGAATGGCAATGTTATTCTCCGTTAGTAAAGAGTAATCATCGCGCAGACTACAGGCTTGTGCAGTACATCCAGGCGTATTATCTTTTGGATAAAAATAAATCACTAAACGTTTTCCATTGAAGCTCGAAGCGTTCAATTCTTCTCCATTTTGATCAATTCCCGTAAAGTCAGGAAGTGTTGATCCGATGCTGAGTTTATTCATAATGCGTAAATACTAATCGTTAAAAAGATTAAAAACTAATCAAATGTAGAAACTATTCTTCAATATCAAAACATAATCTGAAAAAATGTTTTAAAAAAGATTAATTTTTAATCAAACGATAAAGAAAGACGCACCAACTGATGATGGTAATTGCCCCGCCAATAGGAGTGATCGGACCGATGAATCCTGTTGAAAGGTGCAGGGTTTTTAAGGTAACGAGGAGATAAATAGACACGCAAAACAAAAGCATTCCCATAAACATCGCCATTAATATTCGGTTGAGTGGAAAGGAAAAGCGATCAGCATTTAAAGAAATGATAAAGATCCCCATCGATAGAAATCCTTGGTAACGCACCGCGACTTCAAAGGAATTAAAGGATGATTCTTCTAAAATGTTTTTGAGTGCATGTGCGCCCATCGCCCCTAAAACAATCGACACCATGATGGCTATTCCTGAGTAAAAAACAAATTGTTTTTGCATGATGCGAAGTTCTGAAAAATTCTACTCATATCAAATATGTATCTTTGTCAAATGAATCAAGTGAAATACTTTTTTTTATGTGTCCTGGCCCTTGTTGCTTTAACAAACTGTGACCTCGATTCCGACAAGAAGAAAAATAACTTTGACTATTTTCAATTTCAAGTCCTCGATTTAGCTAAGTATGACATCAAAGCAACAATTATGATCCCAGATGCAACAGCCGGAATTGGAGCATCTTTTAAGCCAGAAGTGAAGTACGATGAAGGTGGATATAAATGGAGCATCTCTGTAGGTAGAAATTTCCAACTATTTATTGAAGACTACGGCGATAATTTATACAGGTTTGAAGAATTCAAAAAAGACCTACTGAAAGACCATAAAAAAACAAACTATTTTCAATTTGAGATGTTGAAAGAGGAGAAAGATATTCTCGTCTACAGCCGAAAAGAAAAATCAAATTTTGTCAAGGATAAAAAACTAAGCTATCATATCTACGCAGTGAAAAAAATAAACGGTATTTATTATGAAATCCAAAACCGGGAACTCGGTGACTCTAAAAAAGTTATTGATTTCATGTACCATTCAATCCAATCATTTCAACCTTAATTTCTTATGGAACTTACAAGAGAAAATGTCCTAAATACCCTTGGTAAAATTATTGAACCTGATCTGAAAAATGACTTAGTCAGTTTAAATCTTATCGAAGAATTAGATTTATCGGAAAACAAGATATTCCTTACCGTTCAAATTTCGAATCCAGCTCTTCACGCACGAAAACGTATGCAAGAAGCCATTGAATTCAACTTGAAACGCATATATGGTGAAGAGTTATCCATCGCATGCACGATTAAAGGAATGAGTACGGAAAGTAGAAGCGCTCGAAGAAAAATTCTTCCGGATGTGAAATACATCGTGGCGATCGCTTCAGGAAAAGGAGGAGTTGGGAAATCAACCATTACAGCCAATCTTGCTGGTGGACTTCAAAAGCAAGGATACAAAGTGGGAATCGTTGATGCAGATATTCATGGTCCTTCTATGCCAACGATGTTTGACCTAGTTGGAGAACGTCCACAAATGGTAGACGTTGACGGACAAGGACTTATTCAGCCTGTCGATGCAAAAGGAATCGGTGTTTTGTCTATTGGATTTTTTACAGATCAAGACAATGCAGTCGTGTGGCGTGGACCCATGGCTTCGAAAGCATTAACACAATTATTTACCGATGCTCATTGGGGAGAATTAGACTTTTTATTAGTGGATCTTCCTCCGGGTACTGGTGATATCCATTTATCACTTGTGCAAACGGTTCCTTTAGATGGCGTAGTGATAGTCAGTACTCCGCAAGAAGTCGCTTTAGCAGATGCGCGTCGCGGAATCAATATGTTCCAGATGGACACCTTAAAAGTTCCAGTAATCGGAATCGTGGAAAATATGGCTTGGTTTACGCCAGCTGAATTACCTGAAAATAAATATTACATCTTCGGTCGTGATGGGGCTAAGAATTTAGCTCAAGGAATGAATGTGCCTTTCCTAGGTAGTATTCCTTTGGTGCAAAGTGTTTGCGAAGCCGGTGACGCTGGAAGACCCGCTGTTTATCAGGAAAATACTCCAACTGCATTGGCCTTTGATGAATTAGTTCATACCTTTGTTGACCAGTTAACAAAACTGAAAGCGAAAACTCTCTAGAACGTACTTATGAACGAGCAACTTAAAGCAACACTTTCAGAAAAGGTAAATGAAGCCCTGAATCAACTTCGTCCATTTTTACATGCGGATGGAGGAGATATGGAACTTGTTGAAATAACAGATGACGCCATTGTTCGTGTTAAATTAATTGGCTCTTGCTCGGACTGCTCCATGAGTCACATGACACTGAAAGGTGGATTGGAAGAGGCACTCAAACAAGCTGCTCCCGAATTAAAAGGTGTCGAAGCAGTTCAAATGGCTTAACATGAAAATCAAATTCCTGGTGCTTGGTAAAACAGCTTTCCCCGATGTAAAAGTGGGTGAAGAGCGGTATTCCACTCGCTTACAACATTATTGCTCCTTTGAACGTGTGGAGATTCCAGATGTGAAAAATCCCAAAGCATTAAGCCAGGATCAATTAAAGAAGAAAG
>JBEDJV010000185.1:0-3776 GCA_041172545.1 Bacteroidota bacterium
GAGTAAACCGTCCAAAGATGGATTTGATTTAACAGTAAAAGTTACTTCGCTGCAACATAGCAAAGGATTGATTGAGTTTGCCTTGTACAAGAATCCAGCAGTGTTTACGCAATCAGGAAAAACACATCGTTTGGCACGTTTGGATGCGAAAGCGCCAGAGGTAAAGTTTCAATTCACCGATTTAGAAGCAAGCAATTATGCCATTGTGGTTTATCATGACGCGAACAGCAATAAAATTTGCGACAAAAACTTCTTTGGAATTCCCACCGAAGCCTATGCTTTCTCAAACAATATGCGTCCAAAATTATCTGCGCCTAGTTTTGAAGAATGTGCAGTGAAATTGGATAAAGACAAAGTGATCACCATTAAAATGGTCTATTAGCCTTCGAGCACCGAAAGAATCTTTTCCAACTGAATAAGAACGGGTTGTTGTCCATCGTTTTCAATACAAAAGTTCGTTAAACTTCGTTTTTGCTCATCTGTCCATTGACTTCGGATGCGTTGTTCTACGGATTCTTTACTGCAATGATCGCGCAGCATGACACGTTGAATACGAAGAGCCTCTGGCGCACAAACAAGTAAGTTTGCATCAAATTGTTGATAAGCACCCGTCTCAAACAATATTGCCGCCTCGTTGAAAATCAGTGCATTCGTTTGTTGTTCCGCCCAATCGTCGAAATCCTTCCGGACAATGGGATGAATGATCTCATTTACCTTGAGGCGCAATTCGGGATTCGAGAAAATACATTCGCTCACAAATACACGGTTTAAGGTATCCTCCACGTAGGATTCCTCACCAAGTAAATCAGTAAGTCCCTGTCGAATGATTGGATGTTCATCGCTTAAGAATTTAGCGCGAAGATCGGAGTAGTAAATAGGGTAGGATATCGCCTCCAAGATCTTTGCAATGCTTGTTTTTCCTGAACCGATTCCACCTGTTAATCCGATTTTTTTCATGTAATTGTTGACTATTTGTACGTGAATGTAGTTAAACTTTCTAAAAAAGATTCCAATTCCCATGCTGGAACGATGAAGATGCCGTCCTTTTCTCTGAGTGGAAGCTCGTCCATAGTTACGATGAGTTTGGGATGATTATTTTTCAGTGAAATTAAGTTTCCAAATTCACGATCAAAAGTACTTTCCTCTGAAATACTAAATGCTACTTGCACATAAAGTGTGACACCATTGCGGTAACACACAAAATCTATTTCCTTGTTGCGCATGGCTCCAACTTGAACAGAAAAGCCAAAATGTTCTAGTTCTAAAAAAACGCTATTTTCAAATAGATTACCGTAGCTCAATGTGTTATTGCCAAACAAATACGTTCGAAAGGAAAGATCATTTAAATAGTATTTAACATTTCCACCGAGTAATTCCTTTCCTTTTATATCATAGCGATCACAGCGATGTATGACAAAGGTTTGACACAAATAATTCAAGTAATTGGCAACCGTTTCGTAATTTGTTTTACGTTTTTTACTATCAAAATAGTTTACGACATTATTCACCGAAAATAAATTCGACACGTTGTTACAGACATAATTAAAGATGTCTAACAGCAGGGCGGTATCTTTTATCGCAAATCGTTGAACGATATCCCGCAAAATGATGGTGTCTTTCAAAGACGATAAATAGTGGAACTTACTTTCATCGGTTGGTAAATGAAACAACTCAGGCAATGCGCCTTCATGCAAGAATTTCAAGTAGTTCTTACGTGTTTTTTCTTTTTTATGGACAGAACAGAATTCATCATAAGAAAACGGAAGGATATGAAATTGAACATATCTCCCCGATAATAAACTGGCAAGTTCACTTGACAATAATTCGGAATTTGATCCCGTGACAAATAAATCGATATCTATGGTGAAATCTTGGGACAATGAATTGACGCCTTTTTCCCAATCTTTGATATATTGAACTTCATCGATGAACACATAAAGTCGACCAACAATTTGAAACTGTTCGTGATAGGCGCGAACAACTTCGCATAAATCTTGGCAGGTTTCGATGCGGTCGAAATCGGTAAACTCCTTGTTGATGTATAGGGTGTTTACTGCGGGCACTTCGTCTTTGATGAGGTAATCGATATATTGACGAAGGACAAAACTCTTTCCTGCACGACGTTGACCAACAAGTACTTTGACTAATCGGCTATTTTTAAACAGTAAAAGTTGCTCCAAGTATTTTTTTCTTGGATATCCCGTTTTTACAGCGTTATTCCAAAAATTATACTTTTCAATAAGTGCAAAAAAATCAGACATAACAGAAAATAATGTCAAAAATACAAAATATTCACCTAAAAATAAAAAACAATCAAATTCACTTCCTAAATTTTAAAAAACAAAATGGTAATTTTGGACATGTCAAAAAAGGATTGGTTTGTTGACTGGTTTGATACCAGTTATTATCACGTGTTATATCAAAACAGGGATGAACAAGAGGCGGAGCGATTTATCCGAAACATTCTAAATTATTTAAAACTTCCTTCAAACTCCAGATTATTGGACTTAGCATGTGGTAAAGGACGTCATGCAAAATTCTTGAGTGAATTCGATCACGATGTGATGGGTGTTGATCTTTCCCCAAATAGCATTCAACGCGCCAACGAATTCGCACAGGAAAAATTGCGTTTTCAGACACACGATATGCGCGAAGTTTTGGAAAACGAACAGTTCGATGTTATATTTAACCTTTTTACCAGTTTTGGTTATTTCGACGATGAATCGGAAAACCAACGCATGTGTGATTCGATTTCCAAGATGTTACTGCCAGGTGGACGACTGCTCATCGATTTCATGAATGCGAAAAAAGTCATTCAGAACTTAGTTTCTGCCGAGGAAAAGCATTTAGATGGATTGCAGTTTGACATTAAACGAAACTACGATGGAAAGCACATTTATAAACACATTCAGGTCAACGATAACGGACATGTAAGTCAATACATGGAGCGCGTTCAAGCCTTGTTTTTAGCAGATTTCCTAACTTTATTAGAAACAAATTTTGAGATTATCGGTACCTTTGGCTCCTACGATTTGACTTCGTTCGATGAGGAAAATTCGGATCGCTTAATCCTATTAGCACACTTAAAATAATGAATATATCACTCGTTTTTGTTGGACTCATTGCTTCCGTTATTTTGGGTGGATTGGTGGTTACCTATTTAAATGCGACCAACAAAAGTCAATTCATCAAATTGGCGCTTGCATTTAGTGGGGGATTCCTACTTGCGATTATCTTTCAGCATTTGATTCCAGATATCTATGCCGATGGACAAGCGAAAATGGGAATTTTCATTCTCCTTGGTTTTTTAGTCCAATTAATCCTCGAATATTTCTCTGGAGGAATTGAGCACGGTCATGTGCACGTGCACAAAGGTCAACCACTTCCTTGGGTATTGTTTGTCTCCTTGTCCGTTCATTCCATTATTGAAGGAATCCCATTGGGAAATGAATACATGGGGATTGTGAATACACATGATCATGGACACGGATCCCTGTTCTGGGGAATTATTTTTCACCAAGTTCCCGTTGCCATTGCATTAATGACCTTGTTAATCAATACGAAATTAACTCAGCTTCAATCTTGGTTAGTACTCGCTTGGAGTCCTGCTTGGCTTTAATATGTCGCCGGCACAACTTGGTTTGGATGTACATGTCATCTTAGCGGTAGTTGTTGGTATGTTCTTGCATATTTCAACGACGATTATTTTTGAAACAACAGAGAACCACAAGTTCAATTTAATGAAATTAATGAGCATTGTTGTCGGATGTGGCTTG
>JBEDJV010000186.1:0-3568 GCA_041172545.1 Bacteroidota bacterium
TGACCAAATCAACTTTGTTGATGCTTTGATCCCAGTCCTTCAGCAAAATGCTCTTTACCTCATAATTTTCATTGCGCTCCAATACATCTTTAAAGGCACTCATGTCAGGATGGGGAGCAGCTGAAATCAAAAGTATTTTACTTCTTGCATCCACGACTTCAATGTAGAAATTGCGGCGATTGTTTTTAAGTGAATATTCACCAGGTAAATTGGAAACCACTGCCGTGTAGGATTGAACACCAACTTTATCCGCTTTCAGCTGAAAATCAACTTGCTTGAAATTCTTTTTTAAATTACCGTAACTGATGGACTGACTAGCAATGGTTTTGCCGTTGTGAAGAATGCTGACTACAGCTCCTTTTCCACCAAGTTTAAAGGATTCGATGTCTACTTCAACAGGGAAATCATTGTTTAAATAGGCCAAATCGTTCGCGGAAACATTCTTGATAAAGTGATCCCGTTTAGGTGTGGTATCTCCAACCGCCAATGTGAATACAGGAGTCAGATTTAATTTCTCTGCGGCGTAACTCGGATTTGAACCAACATTGTAGTTACCATCCGAAATCAGCGCAACTCCACCAACGTTTCGATTGTAGAACTGCGTGTTTATCGCTTCGAAACCTCTTTCGAGATTCGTACTCTTCTCGTTAAACTGAATGTTGTTTTTACCTTGTTCACTGCCAATTGACCATTCGATTAACTCGAATTGGTCCTTGTATCGTTCCTTTAGTTCGTTTCGGTAATTCTTCAGGTTGTTTTGTAAGGAAGAACTGTCCTTGAAATTCATCATCGAAGATGAATTGTCGATTAAAGTAATGAAGATCGGTTTTTCGTCTCTAAAATGTGCTGCCTCAAAAACGAGTCCGAGTAATAGTAAACCTATGAAAAAGAGTGAGGAAAAACGCAAAGTGCGCAGCAGATTCTTTTTCCATCCTGACAAATCATTGAACCAACCTACTTTTTGATAATAAAAATAAGTCGCAGCAAAAGATAGAAGTCCAATCAGGACAAGCCACCAAAGCGAAAAATCAGAGAGTAAATGCATGGGTTCAAAAATAAGGACAATTCCGGAAATGTCGTGATTTCTTTTCTCTTTAAAATTGAATTCAAAAAAGGTTTCCGTAAATTCGTCAAAATTTTCGAGCATATGTCAAAAACAGTTTACATCGTTGCTGCGGCAAGAACTCCAATGGGAGCATTCATGGGTGGCTTATCAACTATTCCTGCAACTCAATTAGGGTCTGCAGCAATCAAAGGCGCATTAGAAAAAGGAAACGTAGATGCGAACATCATTGATGAAGTATTTATGGGGAATGTACTTCAAGCTGGAGTTGGTCAAGCGCCTGCTCGTCAAGCAGCTTTGGGTGCTGGACTAGGAAACAACGTTCCTTGTACGACCGTAAATAAAGTATGTGCTTCTGGAATGAAAGCAATTATGTTAGGTGCTCAATCCATTCTTGCAGGTGATAACCACGTCGTTGTTGCAGGTGGAATGGAAAACATGTCCCAAGTTCCTCATTACTTAGATGGAAGAAATGGTGTGAAATTCGGTAACATTTCCATGTTAGATGGAATTACGAAAGATGGTCTATTGGACGTATATTCGAAAGTACCAATGGGAAATTGCGCTGAATTGTGTGCAAAGGAACACAACATCACACGTGAGGACCAAGATCAATTTGCGATTGACTCGTACACCAAAGCGGCGAATGCTTGGAATGCGGGTAAATTCAATGACGAAATCGTTCCTGTAGCTGTTCCTCAGCGCAAAGGAGATCCAATTATGGTTTCTCAGGACGAAGAATATAAAAATGTCTTTTTGGATAAAATCCCGTCTTTGCGTCCAGCATTCGACAAAGAAGGAACAATTACTGCTGCGAATGCATCCACATTAAATGATGGAGCATCAGCATTGATCTTAGCTTCTGAAGAAGCAGTAGCAAAATACGGATTGACACCAATCGCGAAAATCGTAAGTTACGCGGATGCTGCACAAGCGCCAGAATGGTTTACTACAGCTCCTTCATTGGCGATTCCAAAAGCATTAGCGAAAGTGAATATGACGGTAGCGGATGTTGATTTCTGGGAATTGAACGAAGCGTTTGCTGTAGTTGGAATTGCAAACACAAAAATTCTTGGACTAGACCCAGCGAAAGTGGATGTGAACGGTGGTGCAGTCGCACTTGGACACCCACTTGGAAACTCAGGTTCCCGTGTAATCGTTACCTTGATTAACGTATTAAAACAAAACAACGCTAAAATTGGTGGTGCAGGTATTTGTAATGGTGGAGGCGGTGCTTCTGCGATGATTATTGAAAATATCTAATCTTTCACCAATTTTATTGATGATATGAAAAGCAGGATTTTGTCCTGCTTTTTTGTTTTTGTACTTTTATTCCATGAGAAAAATACTATTCATCCTTCTTGTTTTTCCCGGACTTATCCTTGCTCAAAAACAAGCATTGACGACTTTTGTTAATCCGTTTATTGGGACACAAAATGCTGGACACACCTATCCAGGAGCAACCGTTCCTTTTGGAGCTGTTCAATTGAGTCCAGATACGGATACGATTCCAATGTTAGTGAACGGACAATACCAAAAAGATGTGTATCGCTATTGCGCTGGATACCAATACGAAGATTCTACGATTGTGGGATTCTCGCACACGCATTTTAGTGGGACTGGACATTCGGACTTAGGTGACATTTTATTGATGCCCGCATCTGGACCCATTCAATGGAATCCAGGAACAGAAAGTCATCCGGAGAAAGGCTACCGTTCTACTTTTCGACATGAAAACGAACGTGCGATACCAGGATTCTATTCGGTTTTCTTAGATGAACCGAAAGTCCAAGTGAAATTAACGACTACCGATCGCGTGGGGATTCATCAATATCAGTTTTCAAAACAAAAGGACAATCACGTTATGTTGGACCTAACGCATGGCATTTACAATTATTCAGATAAAAATGCGTGGTGTTTCGTGCGGATGGAAAACGATACCCTTTTAACAGGATACCGTCAAACGAATGGATGGGCGAGAACGAGAACGGTCTATTTTGCGATTTCTTTTTCGAAACCAATTCGCAACTACGGATTTAAAAACATAAAACCAACAGCATACAATGGATTCTGGCGGAAGTTTGATGTAGAAAACAATTTCCCTGAAGCAGCAGGCGAAGGATTGAAAGCCGCGTTTTCCTTCGGTGAGGAAACGGATGTGATGATCAAAGTGGCGCTTTCCTCTGTCAGCATTGATGGAGCCTTGTTGAATTTAAAAAGTGAATGTCCACATTGGAACTTTGAACAGTATACTAAACAAGCAGAAACACGTTGGAATGATGCCTTGAACATGATTCAAGCAGAATTCATCACTCCTGATGAAAAAACAACGTTTTACACTTCCTTGTATCATTCTTTGTTGGGTCCAACCTTGTATATGGACATTGACGGAAACTACAAAGGCTTGGATCAACGCATTCATCGGGCGGAAGGATTCACGAATTACACAACTTTTTCCTTGTGGGACACTTACCGCGCGCAGCATCCATTTCTCAATTTGATGGT
>JBEDJV010000187.1:0-3567 GCA_041172545.1 Bacteroidota bacterium
ACGGGAATCCCTAAATTTTGAATAAAGGCTAATGTTCCTCCCGTAGAGTAAATTGTTACGTTGCTTTTGTGTAATTCACGAACAATTTCATCTAGTCCATCTTTGTAATAGACTGAAATTAAGGCGCTTTGGATGTTTTTTAAATCTGTCATGAGGTGTAAAAGAAAGCGCAAAATTAGTGTATTTTTTTCGATAAATGGGTTTTATCTTTTGCTCATTTTAGGATTCATCCAAATTTTATCAAATAAAAAAACCCCGCTAGCGGGGTTTTGATTCTAAAAATAATATCAGTATATAACCAACTATCGTCGCTTCTATCCAGAACACATTTAGCGAGACAAGCTCGTGAATTTCCGTTCTGGATATAACCAACTATCGTCGCTTCTAACCAGAACACATTTCACAACTGTCTGGGTTGTCAAGTGAGCAAGCAATTGCTGCTGCTTGTTCTTCTAAAGATTTAGCAGTCGGTTGCTCAACCACTGTCTTTTCAACTGTGAATTTGATGGCATCTGTAGCTGCTTTTGTACGTAGGTAGTACATTCCAGTTTTTAATCCTTTCTCCCAACCGTAGAAGTGCATGGAAGTTAATTTTCCAAAGTTTGCATTCTCCATGAAGATGTTCAAAGACTGACTTTGACAAATGTATGCTCCGCGATCCGCTGCCTGATCGATGATTGCTTTTTGAGAAATCTCCCAAGCTGTTTTATAAAGATCTTTTAATCGTTGTGGAACTTCGTTGATATTTTGAACGGATCCATTTGCTGTCATGATTTTTTGACGCATATCTTTATTCCATAATCCTTCACGAACTAAGTCCTTCAATAAATGCTTGTTCACAATGATGAACTCACCAGAAAGAACACGACGTGTGTAAATGTTGGATGTATATGGTTCAAAACACTCGTTGTTTCCAAGAATTTGTGCAGTAGATGCAGTTGGCATTGGTGCTAACAACAAAGAGTTTCGCACACCATGTTTTTTAACTTCTTCTTTTAAGATGTCCCACTCCCAACGGTCTGTTGGCGTTACACCCCACATATCAAATTGGAAAATTCCTTTTGATACTGGTGAACCTTTGATAGTTTCGTATGGCCCCTCAACCTTAGCAAGGTCTTTAGATGCGGACATCGAAGCAAAGTAAATGGTTTCAAATACTTCGCGGTTCAATGCACGTGCTTCTTCGGATTCAAATGGTAATCCCATCATGATGAAAGCATCTGCTAATCCTTGAACACCAAGTCCGATTGGACGATGACGAAGGTTAGAGTTTCTAGCCTCTTCTACTGGATAGAAATTCTCATCGATGATTCGATTCAAATTTAACGTCGCTTGGTACGTCACTTCGAATAATTTATCGTGATCAAATTTACCATCTTCCGTCACGTATTTTGGAAGAGCTAAAGAAGCTAAGTTACAAACAGCAATCTCATCCGGCGCAGTGTATTCAATAATCTCAGTACAAAGATTGGATGATTTAATTGTACCTAAATTTTGTTGATTGGATTTAGCATTTGCCGCATCTTTATACAACATATAAGGTGTACCTGTTTCTATTTGAGATTCAAGAATTTTGAACCAAAGGTCTTGAGCTTTGATTGTTTTTCTTCCTTTACCTTCTTTTTCATATTTCGTGTACAATGCTTCAAACTCAGCACTGTGCGTATCGGAAAGACCTGGACATTCGTGTGGACACATCAATGTCCAATCTCCATTTTCTTTTACGCGTTGCATGAATAAATCTGGAATCCACAATGCGTAGAATAAATCACGAGCACGTTGTTCTTCTTTTCCATGATTCTTTTTCAAGTCGAGGAAGTCAAATACATCCGCATGCCATGGTTCGATATACATAGCGAATGAGCCTTTTCTTTTTCCACCACCTTGATCAACATAGCGAGCTGTATCGTTGAATACACGTAGCATAGGAACGATACCGTTGGAAGTTCCGTTTGTACCTTTAATGTATGATCCAGTAGCGCGAATATCGTGAAGTGCTAATCCAATTCCACCTGCAGATTGAGAAATTTGCGCACAAGACTTCAATGTGTCGTAAATTCCTTCAATGCTATCTTCTTTCATCGTTAGTAAGAAACAAGAGGACATTTGTGGTTTTGGTGTTCCTGCATTGAATAATGTTGGAGTCGCGTGAGTAAACCAACCTTCTGACATCAAGTTATATGTTTTAATCGCAGATGCCACATCATGTTTATGAATACCGATAGCAACACGCATCAACATTTGTTGTGGACGCTCTGCAATTTTACCATTCAAACGCATCAAATACGAACGAGACAAGGTTTTAAATCCGAAATAATCGTAACGGAAGTCACGATCATAAATGATACTTGAGTCGAATGCTTCTTTGTTTTCTTGAATAATTTCATATACATCATCGGCCACCAAGGAAGCGTTTTGATTTGTTTTTGGGTCGATATAATGGTGTAAATCATCGATTACTTCAGAAAACGTTTTTTTCGTTTCCTTGTGTAAGTTGGACACCGCAATACGTGAAGCCAACAATGCGTAATCTGGATGATCGATGGTTTTAGCTGCAGCAACTTCTGCTGCAAGATTATCCAAATCAGAAGTGGAAACTCCGTCATAGATTCCCTCAATCACCTTCATAGCCACTGCTTCTGGTGATACCAATGGATCTAATCCGTAACACATTTTTATAATACGTGCTGTGATTTTATCAAACTTCACAGCTTCTTTTCTTCCGTCTCTTTTTACTACGTACATCTTAATACCGCAATTAAATAATTAAAATTCTTCGTTCATGCTGAATTCTTTGTTAGCGTCACCAGCTAACACTCCAGCTTTTTGGTATTCACCAACACGTTTTTCAAAGAAATTGGTTTTACCTTGAATGGAAATCATCTCCATAAAGTCAAACGGATTCGAAGTGTTATAAACACGTTCGTTACCTAGCTCAACTAAAAGACGATCCGCAACAAATTCAATATACTGTTGCATTAAATCGCTATTCATTCCAATAAGTTTTACTGGAATAGCATCTGTCACAAATTCTTTTTCGATTTCAACAGCATCCATGATGATCTCACGGACTTTGTCTTTCGACAGTTTGTTTACCAAGTGGTTGTTATATAATAAACACGCGAAGTCGCAGTGTAATCCTTCATCACGCGAAATCAATTCATTGGAAAAGGAAAGTCCAGGCATTAAACCACGTTTTTTCAACCAGAAAATCGAGCAAAATGATCCGGAAAAGAAAATCCCTTCTACAGCGGCAAAAGCAACTAGACGCTCAGCAAAGTCTCCTTTGTCAATCCAACGCAATGCCCAATCTGCTTTTTTCTTAACACAGTCAAGGGTGTCGATGGCATTGAACAAATGATTTTTTTCAGCAGAGTCTTTGATGTACGTATCAATCAAAAGCGAATACGTTTCTGAGTGAATGTTTTCCATTGCAACTTGATTCCCGTAAAAGAATTTCGCCTCTGTGTATTGCACTTCAGACAAAAAGTTTTCCGCTAGGTTCTCATTAACGATACCATCGGATGCCGCAAAGAATGCAAGGATGTGCTTGATGAAATGACGTTC
>JBEDJV010000188.1:0-3514 GCA_041172545.1 Bacteroidota bacterium
ATAAACAGTAAAACAACAAACGTTTTTAAATCATTTTGAATTAAAACAGTTCACTGTTAAACGATTGACGATCAACGTAAGTTTTTGAATTAAAAAACTATTAACATTGAAACGACAAACGAATTTTAAATCATTTTGAATTACAAGGTATAACTTAGATACAACTCACGTTGTGCGTGGAAAGGTGGGAGATTACGCTCGCTGTAACGATTCTTTAAATCCGCACTGATGTTTCTCGCTTTCACGCTGCCTCGCCATTGGAAGTCAAAAATGCGATTGAGTTCTGCTTTAATAGCCACATCATTCACCGTCATACCTACTTCGATTCGTTGGTCAAGGTTCCGTTCCATCCAATCGGCACTGGTAATGAGATGAATGGGATCTCCGTTGTTTTCAAAGATGAAAAAGCGTGCATGTTCTAAGTAGCGATCCACCAAGCTGATGGCTGTAATGTTTTCACTGAGTCCTTTGACACCAGGTTTTAAACAGCAAATCCCACGAACAATCATTTCGATTTTCACTCCAGCTTTACTTGCCGCGTACAACTTATCGATCATTTTCACATCCGTTAGGTTGTTGATTTTGATTTTAATTTTCGCAGGCAATTTCGCTTTGGCATTGGCCATTTCTTTTTCAATTAAGGCAAAGAGTTTTCGGCGGGTGTTAAATGGAGAAACGAGTAGGTTTCTGAACAAATGACGCTCCATGTTATTTTCTAACAAACTAAACACTTTGCTTACTTCAAGTGACAATTGTCTTTCAGAACTCAATACAGCTAAATCAGAATAGATAGTCGCTGTTTTTTCATTGAAGTTTCCGGTTCCAACGTAGGTGATGAATTGGTCTTTTCCGTCCTTTACTCGTCTGATTTGCATCAATTTCGAATGCACCTTTAGGTTAGGAACGCCATAAATCACATTCGCGCCATAATCCTTTAAGCGATTGCTCCAATAGAGGTTATTTTCCTCGTCAAAGCGCGCTTGCAATTCGAAAATAACGGTTACTTCTTTTCCATTGAATACACAAGCCAATAAGGCGTTCATGATCTCCGAATTTTTCGCAACACGGTAAATGTTGATTTTAACGTCTTTCACTTTTGTATCCAAAGCTGCTTCACGCAATAAGTCGACAACATGGTCGAATTTCTGATAAGGAAAATGCAGCATTACATCTTGTTCAAAGATCACATCCATGTGACTTTTCCCTTTTGAAAATGCAGGATGTGCTTGTGGTGGTTGTGCTTGAAAACGGTATTTTGAAACACCGAAATCTGGAAAGGACATAAAATCTTTAAAGTTATGGTAGCGTCCACCAGGAATGGTATTATTGCCCAATGTTAAATCCAAAGATTTCAATAAGAAATTCAATAGATCTTTGGGCATTTTTGAATCGTAAACAAAGCGAACTGGATCTCCTTTTCGGCGTTGTTTCAAACTTTTCTCGATTTTCTCAAAGAAAGAAAGGGACAAATCATCGTCCAAGTCTAATTCTGCATCACGCGTAAATTTAAAGGTATACGCGGATATTTCAACCGCTTCGAAAATGGAGAAAATCTCTTTCAGCTGAAGGCGAATGATGTCATCAGTTAGGATAAAATCAATGCGATTTTCACTTTTTAATTGATAAAAACGAGAATACTCACTCGGAATTTGAATTAATGCAAAACGTGTTTTATTTTTCTTTTCAACGATTTTCACCGCTAAGTAAATCGCGTAGTCTCTTAATTTTGGTAGTGGATTTTTCTTATCTAAAATAATGGGGAATACCACATGTTTCAAATGCTCATTGTAGTAATTTTTCAAGATGAGAATTTGCTCAGCATTCACGTCCTGTTCGTTAATCATGAATATTTGATCTTTCTCAAAGTCATTCTGAATAAGGGAAAAGGCTTGTTCAAACTTTTGTTGTTGCTTCATGACCACCTTACGAATTTCTTTGTAGAGTTCCTCCGCATCGCCGTTGAATCCTTCAACTTTTTGCTTTTTCAGATCCGAAATGCGTTTTAAATTGGCCACGCGCACACGGAAAAATTCATCCATGTTGTTGGAATAAATTCCTAAAAAACGCATGCGTTCCGTAAGTGGAACAGTTGGATCCATGGACTCTTGTAACACTCGTTCATTAAACGATAACCAGCTTAATTCTCTATTGATAATATTCATGAAACAAATATGCACAAAAGCACTTAAAATAAGGTGCCCCTTTCGATTAAGATTATGTAAAATTTTATAATTCCATGTAAAAGAGAGTGCTACAAATAATCTTTCTCTACTCGATTACCACTGACTTTGTGTAAATGCCTTGTTCGTTCGATCCTTTTAGTAAATAAAAACCTTGATTTAGATGGCTTAATTCAATGCGTGTACTATTCTTGTTTTCCATTCGTTGTGCATACACGCGTTGACCCATCGCATTGAAAAGTTCTAAGTACATCTCAGCATCTCCAATCCATTGCACCGTACATTCACCAGTTGAAGGATTTGGGAAAACTTCTAAATTAGCTTTTTCAAGCGTTTGTTCTTGTAGTTCATTTGTTGAACTAGATTGACACGGAAATTGATCGCTTGATTGATACAGAGCTAATAAACTTCCGGCAATATTCCACACATTTTGGACATTTTGAAGGCGTGAGCCTGATCGGTCATAAATGAACGCATAGTCCGAACAAATTTTAGTTCCTGGTCGAAATGCAGTCTCGTAAATGGTGATCATACCACGTCGGTCTGCGGGAATATTGTTAAAAGCTTCTTCGCTCCATCCCGATGGGGCATTTGGATTATCTGGGAACGTAAAATGAGTGGGCAAGTTGGTAAGTGGATCAATCCAATTGCTACTATCGCCCCATTGACTATGCATTAACAACCAAAATAAGGTGTCCGTATAAATGCCGATGTCTTGACCATAATTAAACACAACGGCATTTTCCAAGGGATGCGATAAACTAACAATTCCTTGACAAGGTGGATTATTTCCATAGCCTATTTGTCCAGCATCAGATTCGTCAAAATCATCGCCATTGTATCCAAATAGAAGTTGCTTTTCAGGCGAACAACCAACGTGATCGTCTGCATAATTTCCAATGTCGAAATCTAAATAAATTCCCTGGTAATAATGCAAGTAATTCACGGTACTTCGATTAAAAACTTGAACGTTCATAAACGTTGTGTTATTGATGTAATTACCTGTATTAAATTGATAAAACATCGCATGTAATTCAATTCTTAATTGATTTCCATCTGGAAAATACGATTCGTCATTCATGATAATGTATACCGCTTCATCCCCTCGGATATCGGGATATTCTCCCAAAGTAGGTTCGTAAATTCCATTTTGATTGATGTCGGCATACGGAGCAAGTTGAGCTGCAACACCCATGGAAACATCCCCATTTCCTGGCCATTTCAGAATGGAATTAGGGGTAACATATCCAGTATTTTGATAATGTTGTTGATGAAAATCAATGTCATCTTGACTGACTTTCCACACTGAATTTTGATACTTGTTGTCGTACGTA
>JBEDJV010000189.1:0-3496 GCA_041172545.1 Bacteroidota bacterium
ACAAACTGTTCAAAATCCTTGCTTTTCCCGTACAATAAATTGGCATGCTTTTGAATCATTCCATTTCCTACGTAGCTTTTTTGGTGGTGCTTCATCACCTGACTGGACAAATTCCAATCGGAACGTTCGGAAAACGATTTCAAGGTGGCAAATTCAGGGAAACTTTGGAATCCATATTCAGCATTGAAACGTCCAATTTTTTCTGCAAAGTGAGACATCGGGTCTTTTCCATGCCAAACTCCCCAATAATGCTGTGATCCATGGTTATAGAAATCGTCATTCCCCCAATTACTGAGTGGAGATGTATGAATGTAACTTGTGTTTGTCCAATTGGAAACAATTTTCGGCGCCAAACCTTTAAACAAGTCATTGTAGGCATTCAAGATGGTTTGTTGTTCGTCGACAGATAGGTGGTATTGACTTTGAAAGCCCCAATTCTTCCAAGCGACATCTACTTCGTTGTTTCCGTTAAACAATACCACCGATGGATGTGCGGAAATACGCGGGATTTGATAATTGAATTCTTCTTCCACCGTTTTTAAAAACGCTTCGTCTCCTGGATACATTGCACAAGCAAACATGAAATCCTGCCACACCATGATGCCTTTTTCGTCACACGCACGGAAAAATGCTTCATCTGGATAGAATCCACCGCCCCAAACTCTGACCATGTTGAAGTTCGCCTTGGACATTTGTTCGACCTGATTGATCCAATCTTCCTCGCTAATGGATGCAGGAAAAACGGAAGGCGGAATAAAGTCAGCTCCTTTGCAAAAAATCGGAAGTCCGTTTACCTGGAATTCATACGATGTCCCCCATTGGTCTTTCTTTTGAATCAATTCAGCGCTGCGAATTCCAAATTGCAACGGTTTTTCATCCACCATTTTGCCGTTAACAAATAATCGAAGTGTGTCGCGGTAAAGATTTGGCTCACTGATTCCAGCTGGCCACCACAATTGTGGATTGTATTGAATCACATCAGCTTCTAAATGTCCCGTTGTGACATTCTTTTTCACCGCTAGTTCACCGTATAAGGTCGAAACAAGTTGAAAGGTTGATTGATCATCTGCAACATCCAAGACGTATTTGAGGCGCGCGAAAAGTTCTTCCTTCGGTATGGACACTGTCTGAACAGTGAGTCCTTGGATTTCATTTTCTTTACCAATACGCACTTCAACCGGTTTTGCAAATCCAATTGTATTCATGCGCAGCGCCCAGTCCCAACCGAATTGGTATTGTGGTTTGCGTGAAAGCGGCGCTACTTTCCAGTTGGAAGGATCATTCGGTGCTGGATAATGGAAAGACTCGGTTTCATAACGTTCTTTGTGATACATTGTCGGTGGCGTAAAAACGACACGAATGTCATTGTATCCGCATTGTAAATTGGATTTAATTCTAAAGGTAAAAGGATGAAAGAAATTATCTGTTTTTCCCGCTAACTTCCCATTGACATAAACCGCTGCGTAGGTATCCACATTTGGAAAGTACAGTTCGATTTCCTTCGCTAGAAATTGTTCTTCTGTAAGGTAAAATTTGGATTGAAACTCCCATTCATATTCCTCAATCCATTGGTATAGCTCTTCGTTTTTACCGTAAAAAGGGTCTGGCAATTCACCTGAATGATAGAGTACTTCTTGAATACTCCCCTTTTCGCCAAATGATTTCCATTCGTTTGTTTTGGGGTTTTTGTAGGTCCAATTGAGCACGGTTTGACCTTGAACGAGTCCGAACATACTACAAAGAATGACAGTAATCCATTTTCCCATTACCAGTTTCGATCAAAGGTTGCATCGACCATCTTTTCTTCCTCCATCGTTCTTAAGGCGAAGTTGAATCCTGCGTAAATGGAATAAGCTCCGTAATTTCCGTCTTTGTCCAATGCGATGAATCCACATTGTAAACCTGTCAAGTCATCGTGTTTTTTGATGATGCGCATACAAGCTTCCTTGCACGCATCGTATGGAGAGTAGCCATGACGCATCAATTCCACTACCGTATGACTTCCAGCCACGCGAATAATCGCTTCACCAAGTCCGGTGGATGTTGCTGCTCCAACTTCCTGATCGATAAATAATCCCGCACCAATAATTGGCGAGTCACCTACGCGACCATGCATTTTATACGCCCATCCACTCGTCGTGCACGCGCCACTTAAATTTCCTTTTGCGTCCATCGCGATCATTCCAATCGTATCATGGTTTTCGTGGTTAATTTCTGGTTTTTTGAAAACGTCCTTATTTTCTTTTTTCCACTTTTCGTAGTCTTTTTTGACTTCAGGAATCGGCGTTTTAATCGTGTCAAAGCCATAGTCCAAGGCGAATTGACGTGCGCCATCTCCCACCAACATGACGTGTTGTGTTTTTTCCATCACCGCACGTGCCACCGAAATCGGATGGGCAATTCCCTCCAAACATGCAACGGAACCACAACGTGAACGCTCGTCCATAATGCAGGCGTCTAGGGTTACGTGTCCATCACGATCTGGACGTCCACCGATTCCCACACTGCGATTCGTAATGTCTGATTCAGTTACGCGAACGCCTTTTTCTACAGCATCCAATGCGGAACCACCGTTTTTGAGGACTTCCCAAGCCGCTTTGTTGGCATCAAGTCCATGAATCCACGTAGAAAGCACGATTGGACCTTTTACCGTCCCACTTGCTGAAGTAGCAACAACATTCGCTGCTTTTGCGGGCTCAATCAAACTAAGGATTCCTGTTGCAGCGCCAAGTTTGAGGAAATTTCTTCTTTTCATAAACTAGTTCTTTTTTCTAAGTTCAGCTGCCAACCAAGACTGAAAGGCATCGGCATTTCGCATATGTTCTGCTCCGGACACGGCGAAATTATGTCGTCCCGAATAATCCGGTTTTGCACACATGTAGATGTAATCAACGTCCGCACGATTCAAAACCGCATCGACTACTTTCGGAGAAGGCAAGCAAATAGGTCCCGGTGGAAGTCCGTTAATTTTGTAGGTATTGTAAGGACAATCGATGTTGCGGTGAACTTCCAACAAGCGTTGCACACCTTTTAATTGATCTCCCCAACAGAATTTGAACGTTGGATCAGATTGTAAGCGAATTCCTTGCTTGACACGATTCAAGTACAAACCGGCGATGATTGGCCATTCATCCGAGTTCACAGATTGCTCGGAATACACAACACTCGCAAGAGTAACAGCTTGACTTGGAGAATCCAATCCTATTTTACTTAAACTATTTTTTCGTTCTGTTGTCCAGAAGTTTTTAAATTCTTTCGCCATGCGATCAACGAACGCTTCTTCATTCGAATCCCAGTACATCTGATAACTATCAGGAATAAACAACGCGGGCAATTGCTCAACTGTAAATCCAAGTTTGGAAAGCGTTGCTCCAGATTGTAAATACGCGATTAATTCTGTGCTATCGACATCAATGCATTTGGACACCTTTCCTGCCATTTGATAAATGTCGCGGCAATTGTTAAACGTCACCTCAACTTCGACTTCCGCGTTCCC
>JBEDJV010000190.1:0-3485 GCA_041172545.1 Bacteroidota bacterium
TTATCGTATTTTGAAGTGCAAAGGTAATAATATCCGCGGGATTAAAGAAGGAATCAAGCCTTACTATTTGGATCAGACAAGTGAAGAAGAATTTGTTGGATGTCCTTTTGTAAATTTCTAAATGAAGCACCCATTCCTTCCGCATCTAATTGAACATCTGGAATCTCTTTGGAGATGTACGAAACAAAACGCCAAACTTCCAAGATGTTTTCTACGGAAACAGTATAGGGCTCATAACTTGGATTCGAGGAAACCAACA
This sequence comes from Bacteroidota bacterium, assembly GCA_041172545.1. Lineage (GTDB taxonomy): Bacteria > Bacteroidota > Bacteroidia > Flavobacteriales_D > Crocinitomicaceae > UBA952. The sequence goes on from JBEDJV010000190.1 coordinate 260, forward strand.
AGAATTGCTGTGCGTCCTTTAATTGATTAAAGACATATTTGAAGACAATTCCATCGTTGCTAGTCACCACAACACACGGCGTGTTCGAAGGCAAACTCAACCAATCTTGCACAAATTCACCCACGACATATGACCCATGTGAAACGGGTGGCATGGAATCTCCGGAAATTGGAAACGCTCGGTATTTTCGATCTTTCGATAGAAATGGTAACTTCAATGTCGGCAATTCCCGCATGTACTCTGGATCAGCATATCCGGCCACGTAACCAGCACGTACTTTCTCTGGAATCAATTCTACTTCCTCCTCATTATCGGAGTTCACAACGGTTGTTAAAATACGTAAATTTGTCCCTTTCGCTCCTGACTTCCAATGATTTTCCATCGAATTCCAATCGGAGTCTAGGTACTTAGAAAAGTCCTTTGCAATCAAATCATCCAAGGTAACCTTATGAAACTGTGAAATAGAAAGCAACATTTCCAAACTCGGTTGCGCCACTTCATTCTCATAACCACTATAAGTGGATCGATTTAATCCAAGTGCTTGCGCTAATTCTTCTTGAGATTTTCCGGAACGTTTTCTGAGTAATTTTAAATTGGCTGCAATGAACATATTTTGTGTCTTTTAGACTACAAAAATAACAAAATCCAAATAACTCATCATTATTTTGATTAAAATATCATCATTGAGAAACGAATCGATAACTGATGTATCCGCTTACCGTTCCTGAACCGCTGTTAAACTTGGACATCCCCGCGTATTTCAAGGCTTGCTCCATCATACAGGTTGAAGCGGAAGTACTGCGATTTTGATCGATGGACTTCGAAATCACGCGTCCAGCGTTGTTGACTGTTATGTTCACGACGACTGTCCCAGCTGAGTTGTACCCACACGTGTAGCCTGGATTTCGCACATTCCATTTTTTGTTCTCAAAAGCTGTGCGTCCCGGCAGGAAAAAATCCACCATCACACTTCCAGCATATTGATTTTGACTTCCACTTTGGTTGGTGGTTGGATTTATTTTTCCGCTCGCTCCGTTGGCATTGTTTTTCATGCGTTCCGCGGATTGTGCTTGAATCCGTTCACGTTCTTTTGCACCACCGAATTCATCGTATAAACTACGCTCATAGTCTCTTGCACTCTGTTCTGGATTTCCAGACCGCGTTGAACTCGCGGCGTCTTGTGACCAATCTTGTTGAGAACGTTGACGTGTGTCGGAAGCATCGCGAACAACATTTCGCACTTCTCCTCCGGCGGACATCTGATGATCTTGTTGTAAAGTTAACTCCACTTCCTCTGGAACTTCTTCAATGGAAACGGAAAACTCATCTGCTTCTATCGCCGTTTCCTTTCTGACTGTTGTCAATTCCAAATAGACAAAAGCGCCCACATAGATGGTCATAATCGCCATCAATATTTTGAAAAATTGTTCGGGATTTCGAAGGATTCTTTTCATTCCACCAAACTAACGAATGAATGCGTACTTGGAAAGTAGTAGCTTAACTTGTTTCCTTCTTGTAGGACCAAACTTTCACTATCGTAGCGCTGAATTCGATCATATTGAATTGCTAACACTTCTTTTCCATCTCTTGTAAAAAGTCCATGTTTCTCTTCTATCGTTAAATAGAAATATTGCTGTTCAAAGGTCTTAATGTTCGAGAATGACAGTGGAAGTACCATTTTACCTGCTTCATTGACCAAACCAAAAAATTCTTCTCGTCCCACGAGATAACCCATTTCCGGGAAATACCGAATGAAGTCATACTCAAATGGAAGAACGACTTTCCCTTTCACATCAAGTAAAGCCCAATTTCCTTTATCCTTCACCGGCCAAAATCCAGTATAGGGACCACTAGACTCGTATACGGCTTTCTGAACCAATTTACCATTCAGATCAATCAATCCATATTTCTCTTTTTTGCGATAAACGGCAAATCCATTATAGAATTTAGCAACGCTTAATGCATCCGGAAACCATTCCAGGGGATTTGTCAACATCAATTTACCCGTAGAGTCAATGTAGTTTAACTGTCCAGAAACCTTCACCACTGCCCTATTTGATGTTTGATCTAAATCACCAATGAATTCATATTCTGGATGTTGATTGGACATCCATTGAGAGAAACTTAATACAACTACCCCATTGACATAAGCTAGGGCTTGGAAATTTAAATCATACATGCGATTGATATCATCTTTCATCACATCGTAAACACCACGTTCATTTAAACTAATATCATCAAAATCCAACGGAAAGATGAGTTTTCCAAGTCGATCAATAACCCCATACTTTTGCTCTTTGCGGACAATGGCACGGTTATTCACAAATTCGAGAATTTCATCGTATTGAAAGTCAACCACCACTTGGTTTTTCTTATCAATAATTCCAAATTTGTCATCTTTTGAAACGACCGCTAATCCTTCCTGAAATGGCCCGACTTCGTTGTACATCGCTGGAATCATTAATTTACCTTGTCCGTTCATGAATCCATAACGACTTTCTTTGATGACCGGGTACAGCTTCATTTGAAACAAATCAATGTCCACTGCTAATTCCTGCATAAATGGATAATCTGGATATTCCTGCTGAAAAGCATGGTATTTCTCTTCGGAATAGTCCTTCAAATAGATTTTATAGACATTTCGCCAAGCTTCGTTGACAAATGGATTACTTTGATAAGTTCGAACAAAAGACACATATTCTTCAAGAGAATGATGAATTGTTGCCAAACGGTAAATTTCTTTTGCTGCTTCCATCAAATGGGAGTTTGAAGGACAATTCTGGTAAAATCGCACGAAGGAAGCTAATTGTCCATCGTTGGTCATTTCAGCATATTCCAAATCATAAAATAAATGTTTGGCTTCTTGTGCAAAAGAAGATTCCGGTAAGGAATCCATATACAATTTTAAGGCTACAGAAGTTTTCTTATCCTTCGCCAATTCAAATGCTAATTGATCCCGTAAGTAGATTGCTGTGTTTCTTGAAAGGAAATGAGCATGTTTCTGTATAAATTGATTCCAAGCACATACGGATGGAGACGCTTGTATTTGATCAAATATCAACTGACTTACGGATTGTTGTTGCGCTTCAATCGCCATTTTATCAAACGAAAAATCGCTTTTCCATTGGACTTTGATTTTTTCAGAAACGGAAATCCACAAGGAATCTGCCTTTAAGACGTAAACGTATGCGCTATCTAGGTTTCGATAATCCTGAGTAATGAATAA
>JBEDJV010000191.1:0-3483 GCA_041172545.1 Bacteroidota bacterium
TTTTAACTCCGTTTAAAAGGTGGTTTTTGTACAAAACTCCTTTGTAAGATAAAATTGCACGAGCCGTATCCGACATCTCAGCACCTGTTTGAACCCAATTTAAAGTTGCCTCGAAATTGATGTTAATCACTGCTGGATTCGCTGTTGGATTGTACGTTCCTAATTTTTCGATGAATTTACCATCTCTTTTTGCACGACTGTCTGCTGCAACCAAATGAAAAAATGGTTTACCTTTTTTACCGTGTCTCTGTAATCTGATTCTTGTTGCCATAATGTTTACAATTTGAGGTACGAAACCTACGTTTATAAATGAATTTGAAGGTGCAAAGATACAAAGGTTTTTTGAATTCCTACACTTCTACACGAAGATTCTACTTTCCTTTGGCTTTTATGACAATAATCACCGTGTAAAACATGATTTTAATGTCCAATGCAAGGCTTCTGTTTTTGAGGTAAATTAAGTCGAATTTCATGCGTTGTAGCATTTGATCTACATTCTCGGCATACCCATATTTAACTTGCCCCCAAGAAGTAATTCCGGGTCTAACTTTCGTTAAATGAATGTATTGTGGTTCAACTTGAACAATTTGATCTATGTAAAATTGTCTTTCTGGTCTCGGTCCAACTAAGGACATCTGTCCAAATAACACATTGATAAACTGCGGAAACTCATCTAACCTTGTTTTACGCATAAATCGTCCAATTGGTGTAATTCGAGGATCTCCTTCCGATGAAAGTTGTGGTCCCTGTTGCTCAGAATTCACATACATCGTACGAAATTTAATGATGCGAAAAACCTTTCCATTAATCCCTACCCTTTCTTGTAAAAAGAAAATGGGTCCGGGTGAGGAAAGTTTAACGGCCAATGCAGAGAATAGATAAAAAGGAATCAAACCAACGACAGCAATCAGTGAAAAGACAATATCCATCAAGCGTTTAATTGCCTGTTGCCAGAAAGGCATAGCATCTGGAATGATTTCTATCAGCAGCGCCCCATAGATATTTGTCATTTCTACAGAACCGGAAAGGATTGCATACATATCCGGAAGTAACTTGATGCGAATGCGTCCGTTGTCCACACGAGAAATGATGTCCTTTAATCGGTTGTGATCAGAACTCTCCACTGCGAGAATTACCTCTTCAGCTTCGTATTGGTTCATCACTTCTTCCAAGTTATTGGCATGACCTAAATATGGAACGACTCCATCCAATAAGGTATCCTTACCATTCACGTTCACGTAACCAATAAAAGAATTCGTGTTTTGTTCTTGTTGAATGAGCTCATTGTAAATCTCTACTGCCTTTTCATTCCCTCCGATGATGATTGTTTTAAATCCATGACCATTACTTCGGATAAAACGAATCAGTAAGGTGTTAAAAATTAACCTTGGAATAAGTGCAATAAAAAAATGCAATCCGAACAAAAAGAAAATAGATCGATAGAAATTTTGATAAGACTTCACATCGTCATCAATCAATAAGGTGAAAAACAAAATAATGGTTCCTAAAAATGAAGAAACCACCGTTAGATTGACCATTTGAAGTCGAAACATTCTTCGGATGTCGTGGTAGGTTCCCTGAATGAAATAAAAGAACACCCAAAATAACGGCACAAGGGAAAGACCTAAATAAAATTGTGAATCTGGAATAAATGCTTGTCCTTCAATCTGTGTTTTTCGAATGTAGAAAAACACACCCCACGCCAATGCAGCGAAAAGGTAATCGATGAGTACTAAACAAGAAGCCCAAAAACGATCTTTCATGTTACTTATAAACGATTTTAATGTTATCGATGCATATAAACGTTTCCGTTTGTAAGGAGTCTAAACTCGCCTTAAATGTTTGAATGAAATTAGAACCGTTTGTGGAATTACCAATTAATTCCGTTAGTTCGATGTACATTTTCTTCCACTTTACTGTGCTCACCGGTTGTTCATTGAATCCAGTATTATCTTGATAAATATTACCATTCGTGTTCAGTGCCAAGAATCCTTGAACAAATGAATTGGTATTGTAGTAATCTACCTCAATGAAACATGGCTTGTTCTTTGGAATGGGTAATTGTTCAGTGGTATTCGCAACCCAAACGGAATCAATTTCATTCAGTACTACTTTACCATAATTAAATCCATTGAAGGGAGTCAAATTATCACTGGTAACAAACAAACTTGCCAAACTCGTATTTGGATCATCTTGAATTTTAATAGACGCATCCTCGAAGTCTTCGATCCAAAAATTTAAATTATCTACGTAACTGGTTACCGGATTCACCGTTAAGGTTTCATCCTTCACCAATTTCGAATTAATCTCATAAACTTTCATGAAAGGATAGATCTTTTTATCTGTTGCGATCCCGTTATTCCGAATGGCTGGATAAATTTTAATATTCACGTTCCCTTCTTTCAAAATGGGAATTTTAAATGGCGTTTGAAAACAACCGATCATTTGATCATCAATGTATAACCAAACATCACGAAAGTCTTGTGATAATTGACCTTCAGAGCCTGAGAGAGATGGATTAGTGACAAGAACGAATGGATTCACTTCAATCCAAGACGGATTGGGGTTATTTTTAATACAAGCAGATAATAAGCCTACTAAAAGAAGGTACAATAAAACTCTCATCACTTCGTTAACGCGTTATTTCGGTTTTTATTTTATAAAAAGGATTAGACTCTTGAATTTCATCTAAAATAAGTTCTGCAATTTGCAATGCGCGGTGTCCATCTGTTAGACTTACCACAGGCATTGTCCCCTCGTGAATAGATTGAGCAAATGAAAGAAGTTCTAATTTAATCGCATTGGAATCCATAACAGGAATCACGGTTTTATGAAGTTCACGATCCTCCGTCGAAACTTCAACGATATCGTGTCGTTCTACTGTTTTGTTCAAAAAGTCGACATACACGTGCGCGTCCTGCATAAAAAAGCAAGCTTTTCGCTCTCGTTGATCTGAAACCCGTGAAGCACTCAGGTAGGCTGTACTTCCATTTTCAAAAGATAAATGAGCAGAGGCTACATCGATGGAATCGCTCAGAACGTTCATGCCGAAAGCAGTGATTTTTTTAACATTTGAATTCGCGATGGTCAAGGCAATATCGATATCATGTATCATTAAATCATACACCACAGACACATCCGTCCCCCTCTTTTGAAAAGGCGCTGTTCGACGTGATTCAATGTGCAAAGGATTCTGAATAAATGGATTCGCACCGAGCAATGCTGGATTAAATCGTTCCACGTGTCCAACTTGAACAATCACTCCAGCTTCCTGAGCGTAAAGCAACAATTTCTTCGATTCCTCCACGTTTAAGCAGACTGGTTTTTCGATAAACACATGCTTTCCGCTTTTGAGGGCGTTAACGGCGATAGGAAAATGAGATTGAGTTGGACTTGAGATGATTAACGCTTCTACGTCAGCAATCAACTTTTCTAATTCCGAATAAGACGTTATTTGAAATTCACGTTCAATGTCCGAAACAA
>JBEDJV010000192.1:0-6074 GCA_041172545.1 Bacteroidota bacterium
CCTTCTTTATTGATGGCCTTTGGTTGGCCAGGAATTAAATGTGCGTATTCTCCGGTTAAAGAAAGCGTGGACATTTGATTCGTAGAAATGACGGGAAGTAAGTCCACAAGTTTCGTCAGAATCGGAACGTTCGTTCGCAAGGAGAAATCTGCGCCAAGTATACTGTTTTTGAATGGTTCATTCCCGAAGTCCACTTTTTGTGTCACTGGTCTTTCCAACATGCGAATGTAGGTCGCACCAAATTTGAAATTTTCACTAAATCGATATTGGTAGTGTCCACCCATCATGGAGCGTGCTTGGAAACCAAATACTGAATTGCTTTCAATGGTAATTTTAATCGGTGTGTTGGACTCAAGGATTCCCGTATTGAGGATTTTCACACGACTAAAGGCATAGTCAACGGTGTAATCCGTTCCTTCGATCAAGCGAATTCCACCTGCGGTTACGACAACAGCTCCTTGCCAGCTCCTTGCGGAATGTTCATTTGATTGAGTGGAATTTCCGAACTAATCGACGATTGGAATTCCCCTTTAAACACAAAGCGGTTTTTACTTGGAATTTGTTGTGCAGCTGTTTTCGTGGAGTCGTATAATTCTGTGTAGGCTATTTTGTTTACATTGACTTGTGGAACGCCGGAATCAGCTAATTTCTTTGCTAATGTTTTTCCGAAAGGCTCAACTGTACTGAAGAAAATGCGTCCATTTTTCTTGTTGATAGTTCCACCATTGTCGATTTTGTTTCCTACAACATTGAATGGAGCAAAGTCAAAAACACCATCCGAAAAAGGTTGGTTGTTTTGATTGATTTTATCCATGTCCAACAAGGTAACAATTTGCTTTTTGTCAATACCCGGGAACGGCATAAACGGTTGTAAAAGCGATGTCTCTTGGTTGTTGTAATACACATCGATTTTAAAGCCAAGTTGATCTACTTGATATGCACCGATAGAGTAAACGTTTTTCATCATCAAATCCCAAATTTTATTTTTTGGATTGGTGATGGTTGGTTTCATTAATTTCAAGATAAGCGCTTGTTGTCCGCTTGCGCCATCCGTAGAAAACTCTCCAACTTGGTAGGTTTCTCCTCGGTACGTATATTCGTAAGCTACGGCCAATACCTCATCGTTGTTTAAGGCGTTGTTCAAGGAAATGTATCCAAGTAAGGCGTTGTATGTAAATTCTGCTTCTGTTAATTTTCGGGCGTTTTCAACTTTTTCGTAATCGATGGCTTGTTGAAATGGACCAGGAGCATTTACTTGAGTGGAAAGGGCCGTGGTTGAGTTAACGAATCCGCGAATCATCGGTTGATTAGCTGCCCAGTCGTAAAGTCCATTCCCTTGATTGTCTGGAATTTCCGTCCCAGCATAACTTCCAGGATTCCCTTGACAATTGCTCGGTAATGCCTCACCTAAGTCAGCAAATGCCACAATGTTTCGTGTGTTTTCCGTGTTACTTGTTCGATTTGTCACCCAAACTTCGATTCGGGTGATAAACATCGTAGAATTCACCACTGGAAGCGTAGACATCGCCGTATCGTAATGTTGTTGGTGGTACAGGTTTAAGAAATAGTGTCTATTTGCCTCGTAGTTGTCAGCTGTAATTTCAAATTTCTGAATTTGGGCTTTACCGGACACATTGATTTCAGTTTTTTTACCTTTTGATGCAGCAGCGATTAAATCAAAGGTTGAACGACCAAATTTCAATTGTGTTTTTACTCCAAATAAGGTTTGGGATCCTTGAATCAAAGAGGTTGGGAGATCCAATGCTACATTTCCAAGTGCTATTTTCTGAATGATTTCATCTTCTTTACCGGTGTGCTCGATTTTAGAAATGTTTTCGAAGTCAAAATTTGCAGCGGTGTTGTACTTCATGTTCAACTTCATCTTGGTCCCGATTTGACCTGTGATGTCCATGTTGATGTTTTGATTAAAGTCAAAACGGGTAATATTTCGCTGTCTTTGCGGTAAAAGGGGATTATCTACGCGTGAATGATTTAGTCCGAGTGAAAGTTCTAAATTTCCACCAGGAATGATCTTTATTTCATCCGAACCAAAAATACTAGCGAAGGCTTTGCTACCAATTTTTATTGGCAATTCGAAGGCGCGATTTTCAGCAGTTTGTTCTTCGATAATTTCTTGCCAATCCATTTTTTGAGACTTCTTCTCGTTGTAGTCTAGGTAATCTTCCAGACTCATTTTGGATGGATTTCGGTAATACAATCCGCTTTTACCCAATGTTTCTTTAAACACGTATTGACCTGTTTCCGGATCAAAAACGATGGTTTGTTGCATGGATGTCGGATCTCCTAAGTCAAAACTTTGTGGTAAGTTTTGATATGGATTCATGGGGTTAAATATCGGGAAAGGAAGATTGAATCCGTTTTGTGCTTTAACGGTTCCAGTGTACATCAAGACAAACAAGGCAATGTAAATGGCCTTTTGAAAAGTTTTTCCTGCGCTGTATCGTATTAATTTATGCACCTTTTGTTCCCTTATAAATTCCTTAATGCGTCTTTTATTAGTTCTTCCACGCTTTGTGTTCCCGTATCGATTTTATCCAATACCTTTTCAGCGGATTTCTTATCGAATCCGAGGGATACCAATGCATTTAACGCATCAAAACGATTTCTATTGTTTGAAGTGAAAATATTTTCTGAAGAAAGTTCCATTTTGGACACTTTACTTTTCAAATCGATGATCACTCGTTGTGCTGTTTTTGTCCCAATTCCTTTGATTTTTTGAATCGTAGCAACGTCTTCCGTGAGAATGGCTTGGGCGATTTCATCTGGAACAAGGGAGGAAAGCATAATCATGGCCGTGTTCGGACCAATTCCCGAAACACTTACCAAGTGATTGAACATCTCGCGTTCTTCTTTATTGGCAAATCCATACAGAATGTGCGCATCTTCACGAACGATTAACTTGGTAAAGAGCTGAACAGCTTCTTCACTTCCTAACTGAGAAAACGTGTTGAGTGAAATTTTCACTTCGTAGCCAACTCCACCACACTCAATGAGTAGGTCGGTGGGATTTTTCTCAATCAATCGTCCATTCAGTCTACCGATCATTTCTCGTTGTTTTGTGCGTCAATCACTGCAATTTTAATCATGTTGTTAATTTCGCGAACAGAAGCCCCTAATTGAAGAACATGAACAGATTTTCTAAGTCCAATTAAGATCGGACCAATCGCATCTACTTCGTTCATTTGTTGCAGCAATTTGTATGCAATGTTTCCAGCGGATAAATTCGGGAAAATCAAGGTATTCACTTCTTTACCAGCTAAGGTAGAGAAAGGAAATTTCTCATTCATTAATTCTCCGTTCAAAGCAAAATTCGCTTGCATTTCTCCATCAACAATCAAATTTGGATGAGTTTCGTGCAATATTTCAGCTGCCTTCGCCATTTTTTCTGGATCAGGTCCAGGTGAGGAACCGAAATTTGAATAGCTCAATAACGCAACACGTGGTGTCATTTTCAGACGACGAATCATTTTCGCTGCGTGGACGGTAATTTCAGCAATTTGCTCCGCAGTTGGATTCAAGTTTACCGTTGTATCAGCCAAGAAAAGTGGACCTCTTTTCGTGTTTAGAATGTACATTCCCGAAACGACGTTTACATCTTTCTGCATGCCTATCGTGCGAATTGCGGGACGCACCGACGAGCGGTAGCTACGAGTTATACCAGTAATCATCGCGTCCGCATCTCCTTGGTCCACCATCATTGCTCCGAAGTAATTTCGTTCGCGCATTAATGAAATGGACTCAAATTCCGTCATTCCTTTGCGTTTGCGTTTTTCGTGGAACATAGATCCGTAGGCAATTCTGCGTTTTTCTTCTTCATCTGACTTATTCTGCGTTTTTCTTCTTCATCTGACTTACAGTCGATGATTTGTACTTCCGGTAATTCGATGCCGTATTCCGTCATCAAATCAAGAATCTTTTGTTTGCGTCCGAGTAAAATTGGGAAGGCAACACCATCTTCATAAGCTTGTTGTGCTGCTTTAAGGATTTTAATGTTATCACCTTCTGGAAACACGACTGTTTTCGGATTCCCTTGCGCTTTCGTTGTGATGTTTCGCACAAGTTTATTGTCCAATCCCAATCGACTCTTCAACTGATTTTCATAGTCCTCCCAATTTTGAATAGGGAATTGAGCCACACCTGATTCCATAGCCGCGCGAGCAACTGCTGGTGCGACATAGTAAATCAAACGTGGATCTAATGGTTTTGGAATGATTTGCTCACGTCCAAAAGAAATATTTTTTCCACCATACGCTTCAATCACTTCCTCTGGAATGGTTTCCTTCGCGAGGGAAGCAATCGCTTTCACGGCTGCCAATTTCATTTCTTCATTGATGCTTTTCGCACGAACGTCTAAGGCTCCACGGAAAATGTAAGGGAATCCCAATACATTGTTCACTTGGTTCGGATGGTCTGAGCGTCCAGTTGCCATGATGATGTCTTTGCGAACCGAAGTCGCCTCTTTGTAGGAGATTTCCGGCTCCGGATTTGCCAAGGCGAAAACGATTGGATCTTTCGCCATACTAGCGATCATTTCTTTCGAAACGAGTCCAGCTTTAGACAATCCCAAGAATACATCTGCATTTTTAAAGGCTTGGTCGAAAGGAATATCCTTCGGATGATTCGCATAATACGCCTTCATTTCATCCAAATCTGTTCTTCCTTTGTGGATTAAACCTTTGGAATCATATAAGTATAAATTCTCTAGTTGAACACCAAGTGAATGATACAAACGAGCACAAGAAATCGCTGCTGCTCCTGCTCCGGAAACAACGATTTTCACTTTTGAAATCTTCTTTTTCGCTAATTCCAAGGCATTTAACAGGGCAGCGGAACTAATGATTGCTGTCCCGTGTTGGTCATCATGCATGATCGGGATATCCAATTCTTCCTTTAAGCGTCGTTCGATTTCGAAGGCTTCAGGAGCTTTGATGTCCTCCAAGTTAATTCCACCAAAAGTTGGCGCAATTGCTTTCACGGTTTGGATGAACAATTCTGGATCTTTCGCGTCAATTTCAATGTCAAAGACATCGATGTCCGCAAAAATCTTGAAGAGCAATCCTTTTCCTTCCATCACTGGTTTGGAAGCTTCTGGTCCAATATCACCTAAGCCCAATACTGCGGTACCATTGGTAATAACTGCGACTAAGTTTCCTTTGCTTGTATACTTATAGACATCAGCCTTGTTCTCGGCGATTTTTAGGCATGGTTCTGCAACACCTGGAGAGTAGGCGAGTGATAAATCACGTTGAGATGCGTAAGGTTTTGTTGGAACTACTTCAATCTTTCCCGGTTTTCCGGAAGAGTGGTAATCCAAGGCATCTTGTTTTCTGATTTTCGACATTCCAATATTTTAGGGGAACAAATATACGAAAACGAGGCGAAATAGGGAAACAAAAAATCCTTGTAAGTCATAGAATGCTCCATTACTTACAAGGATTTCAATATGGGAGTTAAATTATAGTCCTAATAACACTTCCAATGGATCTTTCGATCCAAAAATCATGCGCTCAGGATGTTCTAACATTTCTTTTACTTTCACAAGGAATCCAACGGACTCTTTTCCATCGATGATGCGGTGATCGTAGGACAATGCCACGTACATGATTGGACGAATTTCGACTTTTCCATTGATGGCCACTGGTCGCTCAACAACATTGTGCATTCCAAGAATGGCTGATTGTGGTGGATTGATGATTGGAGTCGACAGCATCGATCCAAACACACCTCCATTGGTGATGGTGAATGTTCCACCTGTCATATCCTCCGGTGTAATTTTCCCGTCTCTTGCTTTGATTGCCAAACGTTTGATTTCGCGTTCGATTTCTGCCAAGGACATTTGTTCAGCGTTGCGCACAACAGGAACCATGAGTCCTTTTGGAGAAGAAACAGCGATGCCGATATCTGCATAATCGTGGAAAATCATTTCATTTCCGCTGATTTGTCCGTTAACTGACGGATATAAATTCAAGGCTTCTGTTACCGCTTTTGTAAAGAAGGACATAAATCCTAAGTTCACTTCGTGGTGTTTAGAGAAGGCATCTTTGTATTTTGCG
>JBEDJV010000193.1:0-3464 GCA_041172545.1 Bacteroidota bacterium
CTTTAAAGAACCGGTATCACCTGCCTCCAGCTCCAAATTAATCACATCGAGAAAATCTTTAAGCCGCAAATCAGAATTAGTATCTTCCAATACTTTTATTTTCTGATAAAACAGCGTTTTTCTGTTTTTCGTTTAAGCTATTTAATATTTGCATTTCTTGGTTTCATCTTTTTATTCTCACCAATCTTACTTATCTATGAGATAAATTTAAAGTTGTCTAAAATAAGAATAAAAAGTAGGTTTTGCTTCTCAAAATTAAAACTCCTAACATTTGTAAAAAAACTTAAACATGCTTTCCCCCTCCAACAAACCTCCTCACCGGCTCCATACTATTCACCTCAATTCTAAATTCATAGAGGTCTTTTGCCGCATTGAATTTCACAAACGGAATCACCATTGGATATTCGTTTTTGAGTAGTAGGTAATTCTTTAAGGTGAGGTCTAACGCTACCTGGTGTTTTTCGCCGGAGAAACTGAAGCCAAAGGCATCGGGAATTTGTTGTTCGTGTTTTTCTTCGTGCGCAAAGGGAAGGTTGTTGAATTCCACGGAGGTGATGCGATCGAGGTGGTAGGTTTTATTTTTCTGCGAGGAAAGTTCAAAGGCCATGACGTTGTGGTAATTGTCCGTGAAGCCAAAGGGTTCCACCACGCGGTCTGAGATGCTTTCAGTGTTGATGGAATGGTAGCGCTTCAGGATCACTTGTTCTTTGTTCGCCATGGCTTGCGCGAGTCGTTCCACGATTAGTCCGTTTTTGGCATTCACCAAATGAGCGGCCGAAATTTGGATATCCGAAGCCAAGTAAATCTTGCTGATTAAGGAATCCTTGAGTTTATTCTGTTTTCCTGTGGTTAGGATCAACTGCTTCAGAAAAGCGGCTTCTTCGGAGGTAAAGCGCACCCCTGTCCCCTGCTCGCCTTCAATAAAAAAGCGATTGAACTTGTCCTTCTGTAAGTCGAAGCCACATTCCCGAATGAGGTCCAAATAGCGGTAAACCGTTCGTTCCGTGGTTTCTAACATTTCCGCCAGGTGCTGCACCGCTTTGGGTGGTTTCTGCTCCAAGTACGAAATGAATTGCAATACGCGAAGTATCTTTCGTTGGTTTGACATGGGGTCATTTTTGAGCAAATAACTTCATTTTCTACAGATTACACAACTTATTGACCTGAGTTGTCAGGGGAATTTTAGTATGACTTGGATATTGACTTGGGTTGTCGGTGGAAATGGGGAGGAATTCTTGGCGAAATAATAGATATTAGTAAGTTGTTTCTTGAGTTTCAAAAGGATTTGAGTGAAGACGAAGTTGGTAGATAATGTAAGATTTATAAAAAATTCAAGAACTTCAACTCGATAAAAAAGACTACACGGAAAAATCTCGCATGATGTACTTCATGTATTACGTGGATGAGCAGGATCCCACACATGTGTATTTCTTCCACTTCCTGAAAACACGGCGCGGTTATGAATCTTGGTTCGAGTACCGTGTCAACCAAGATTGGGTGATAGAAAACGATGAATTAACGATGTATTACACCAAAGAAAAATAGCCGCTATGAATCCGAACATTAAACTTCGTTTCCTAAATAGCTCATATACGGATCACTTCATTGAATTTTTAAGCGATACACCAGATACTTCCTTCCAAGTGAACATGGCTTCCAACGAAAGCACGATTTCATGGAACTTGGAAGGGGAATTCTGCAAGCACCTTTGGATAAAGTGGCACGGGAAAGTACGAAATGCTTGGATTGAACGCAAGGATCTTTTCGGTAGTCCCATGTTACTATTCTGGTGCACAGAATACCGTTCGGAAGAATGGTGGGATTCCTTTCCGGAGGGGACACTACCCAACGAAGGAAGACGCTCGTACCGAATCCAAGAGGGACAGTCCGATACCATTGCACGTTCGGAGTCCCAAGTACTTCAGTTGACGGGAAGTGAAAAACACATCCGCTTAGCGGAGCTAACGATCAATCAATCAGTTGAAATTGGAAACGAAATAGTTTAAATAGTCATAGAGTTTAGTAGCTAGGTAATACGGCATATTCATTAAGAAATACTTTTTGCCACTTTTTGTTGAATGTTCTTCGATGCTAAACTTTCCCGCGTACATTCGAACCGCATATGGATGTGTTGATGCTTCGATAAATTGATGCAGTGATTTCAGCTTGCCTTCTTTGCCTGATTTTATTTCAATGGGAATAACCATCTTGTTGAATTGAACAACAAGGTCCACTTCAGCTGAAGATTGGGTTTTTTCGCGCACCCAAAATACCGGTTTTACTGCTTTCAGGGTATTTATGGACATTAGTTCCTGTGCAATTAAATGTGGTATGATTGCTCCTTTGTAGGCATTATTCAGATCTTCCATCGCAAGCATTTCAGCTTGAATGTTTAATTCATAATTCAAGAGTCCAGTGTCTAGAAATTGAAGTCTTGGAGCTTTTTTAAGATCCGGTAGAATAGGAAGTGATGTATCTGTTGTTGGGTAAATGAGTTGGATTACCTTGGCGTCATCAAGATTGCGAAATGCTTCACCGATTTCCCTTGAACGGTAATTCGAATTCCCGAAATTTTGAAATTTAATACGTGAATCCAAACCTAGATGGGCAGTAGACATAATGTGTCTGATGATTCGTGCTTCTGAATTATTGGTTGCATATTTGACAACATCTTCTTTATACGATTCCCAGATGCTTTCGTAAATGGAAGTCAAATCAGCAATGCTCTGTGATTTAACATATTTCCTTACAACTTCAGGCATACCGCCAATAATAGCGTAGCGATTAAATAAATCTAATAACGTTTGATGTGCAACGTCATTGATGGGAATGGTATGTAGCTGCTCTAAGGCGGAAGTTTGTTTATTGGCGCTAAGGAATTCAGGATAATTGATTGGAAATAGATACAACATATTTACCCTTCCCACTGGAAAACTATTCACTTTTCGCATGGTATGTTCGAGCAGTGATCCCGCAGCTACGACATGAATGTCCGGTTCTTTCTCATAGAAATAACGCAGCATGGCAATCGCCTCAGGGGATTCCTGAATTTCATCTATAAAAATAATGGTGTCTCGTTTTTCGGATGTTGGAATGTTATGTGAGATAAATAATGATTCAACGACGTTCTTTACATGATCGAAATCTGTGAAAACCCTTTTTTCTTCAGCAATTTCTAAGTTCAGTAGGATCTTATTTTTGTAGCTTTTTGCAAATTGATGAATAAGCGTCGTTTTTCCAACCTGTCTTGCTCCTCTTATTATCAAAGGTTTCCTATCGGATGTGGTTTTCCAGTTCAATAGTTCCTTTAAAACGTGTCTTTCTATATTCATTCTTTATTCATATGAATGTCAAATGTAATAAAACAAGGGTAAAAAAACAAAATATTTGTAACAAAACAAGGGTAATATTTATATATAATGTCACAAAACAAGGGTAAATAATTAAATAAAATGTAACAAAAC
>JBEDJV010000194.1:0-3460 GCA_041172545.1 Bacteroidota bacterium
TTATCCTCTCCAACCATTGCACTTTTTGGAGTAATTGTCATCTACGGTGCCATCACGAAAAAACTAAGATTCGAATGGAATTGGATACTTTTCAGTTTCGCCATGTTGTATGTGATGTACGTCCTGTACTGTATTCCCAGCAATAATTTAGGACAAGCTACGAAAGACCTAGAACACAAACTTTCCTTTCTTGTTTTTCCGATCTTCTTCTCCTTTCAACCAAACTTTGAACTCAATAGATCCAAACTTTTCCGTGCCTTTGCGATGGGATGTTTGATTCTTGGACTGTATTTTATCGCTCAAGCTACTTATCATTACAGCGTATCCGGAGATTCAAGCTATTTCCATTCCTCGGCCTTTGCTCCTAGCCATCATCCGAGTTATGTTGCGGCCTTCTTTTCTTTTGCGATCTACTTCTTGATTTCAGAGATCCAGCCTACTCAATCCCGAAAACGAACATTCACCGCAATCGCTGTTATCACCTTTCTGACGCTCTTGCATCTACCTTTGGAAAGCCTTTCTGGCGTTCTTATCCTCGGATGTCTCAGCGCTTTTTTAGTGCTTCGTTGGGCATGGAATGCTTTTTCTAGGTGGATTTTCGCCACATGTATGCTTCTTGGAATCGTTTCCATTCAAGTCATTTTCTGGATTCAACCTTCGTTAAAAGATAATGTCACCTACACTTCCTCCTTGGTTTCTCGATATGTGGAATCACCCACAAAATTTATTCAAGAATCACCGAGTGGAATGTCAGGGAATCAAGCACGATTAGTTGTATGGACGATATCTGGACAGATCATTGCAGATCATCCATTTGGGATTGGACTTGGGAATTTGGAAGGTGAGATGAAACAACGCCTCATTCAATTGAAGCAAGATGAGTTGGTGGAAAAAAACTACAATCCACACAATCAATTTCTACAATTAGCTGCCGAAATTGGACTTGTAGGACTGGCCTTTTTTGTCTGCATACTTTTCTTGATTGTTCGATTTGCTCTTCAACGAAAAGATGAACTTCTTGCCTTTCTCGTTTTCAGTTTGATCTTGAATTCCCTCTTTGAAAGCATGTTACAACGTCAATCAGGCATTGTATTTTTTGTTATGTTGATATGTGCCATGGTAACCGTTATTCGTCTTCCTAAACCAACTGCACAATGAAGTTAAGCGTTGTTATTCCTTGTCGCAACGAACGCGCATTCATCAAAGAGTGTGTGAACGCCATTTTTGCTTGTGAACTTCCTGCAAATTGTGACATGCACGTCTATGTTGTGGACGGAATGAGTGATGACGGAACGCGCGAAACCATTAGCGAGTTAATGAAAACGAATGGACGCATTTCACTTATCGATAATCCTAAAAAACTCACCCCATTCGCATTTAATCTAGGCATCCATGCCGGTGGGAAAGTAGATTTTGTTCAAATCGTAGGAGCACGACATATCTTAAGTCCGAACTACCTATCACGTTGCTTGGAAGTGCTACAACAAAATACCGAAATCTGGTGTGTCGGTGGAAAAATCAACAACGTCGCCATCAATAAAACAGGAGAATTAATCTCCGCGGTGATGTCCTCGGCCTTTGGAATGGGAATGGGGAATTTTCGCACACTTGCGCAATCAGGCTACACGGATACCGTAACGAGTCCGATGTACCCATATCAGGTTTTCGAAAAAATTGGATTTTTCGATGAAGCCTTAATTCGAAATCAAGATGATGACTTTAATTTTCGCGTTTCGAATGCAGGCGGAAAAATCTATTTCATTCACGATATTTCTTTGAAATACTACGTCAGAGCAAAAGTTTCGGGACTACGAAAGCAATTTTTCCAATATGGTTATTGGAAAGTGTTTGTCAATAGAAAACATGGAACAATGACAACCATTCGTCAACTGTTTCCCCCGGGATTCGTTCTGTATTTAATTTTACTTCCTTTGTTGTTCCTTCTACCTTGTATCTTACAACTGATCGGAGCCATTCCTTTGTCACTTTATTTACTTGGACTATTTTTCTTTACCGCGAAACTGGTCAAATGGAAAGATTTTCTAAATACTATCTGGCTTTTTCCACTCATTCACATCAGCTATGGATGTGGATACCTACTTGGCATGATTGACTTTCTTTTATTGAAGAAAAATCCAAGTGAAAAACAAAAAGAACTGAGTCGATAATTAAGCAAATTTATGTGATCCATCGCAATTGGGCATGCGCTTGGAAAGTCCGCAAATGCAATCGGTTAGTCCTTTGCCTTTCAGTATTCTCGAACGCACCTGCTCAATTCGACTGATGCGCGTTGTGGATTGTTTGGCACCTGAAAAATGAAGTAAATATCCCCGTTGACGTCCCGGTGTTAATGCGTAAAAGGCTTCGTTCAAGACTTTATCTGAATCAAGTTTTTGCTGAAATTCTTCCACCACTTCGTAAGCATCATGTGGTTTTAATTCCACTTTAATACCAGCTTTTTCCACCTCGATGGCTTCAAATATATACTGTTTCAAGGTTGCTTCGATCTCTACGATTTGCTGAACATTGGTAAAACGAATTTGTCTTCCAGATTGCACGTGATCCGTCTGTTGAAATAATAATCCATGCGCATCTTGCAACAGAGAACCTTTCATGAACAAGATGGCACAATATTCTTTAAATCCATGAATGAGAAAAATGTTTTTGTCTTGATGCATGTAACACGGATGCTTCCATTTAAATCCTTCCTCCATTTGACATTCCAAGGCAATGGAACGCAGTTTTGTTAATTCTGGTTCCCATTTTTTCAGGTTCGCCATAAAGGAGTCACCTTTTGGATTTTTCATGCGGTGAATTTTAAACAAAAATACACATTCCACGGATTGGCGTGTTCACCTTCCAACATGTAACAAGATTTCAATTTAAAAATTAACTTTGTTCTATGATACCATTTTCTCCCCCTCGCATCGACCAACGTGTCGTAGATGAAGTTACTGCAGCGCTTTTAAGCGGTTGGATTACTACTGGTCCTCGCACCAAATTGTTCGAAAAGAAAATCACGGAATACTGTGGCTGTCATACAACCGTTGCCGTTAATTCTTGGACCGCAGGAATGGAAATTCTTTTGAGATGGTGGGGTGTTGGTCCAGGTGACGAGGTCATTATTCCTGTTTATACGTATTGTGCCAGTGCCAATGTGGTACTGCATACAGGCGCAACACCGGTAATGGTGGACATCAGCGCTGAGGATTTCAATATTTCTATCGAAAAAATCAATGCAGCGATTACAGAACGTACGAAAGTGATTATGCCGGTAGATATTTCCGGATATCCTTGTGACTACGATACAATCTATCAAATCGTTGAGGCACATCGTTCTTCGTTTAAGGCCTCCAACGAAAAACAAGAAAAACTTGGACGTATTTTAGTTGCAGCAGATGCCGCACATAGTTTTGGTGCCAGCTACAAAGGAAAAATATCAGGTGCCATTGCAGATGTG
>JBEDJV010000195.1:0-4103 GCA_041172545.1 Bacteroidota bacterium
GTGTTGCCAGATTTCGGCAATAATCGCATCGGCGTCGAGTCCAACCAAACGGTGGCGCTCACCTTGCGCGAGTTTAATGGTTTGTCCTTCGGTATAGTGTACCAGCTCGCCTTCTTGGTCGTTGTCTGAGCGCACGATTCCAACGGTTCCCTGCACCACCTTCCAAATCTCAGCACGACGGTTATGGTACTGCCACGAAAGTCGTTGACCAGCTGCCACGACCAATAATTTGGGACTCAGCTTGCCACCAATCGTTAAGGTATTCACATCTAGGCCGTCAAAAAAGGCATCGGAAAAAGCCTGGGCTTGTGTTTCGTCAATCACGTAAAACGCTCCCCACGGACGTGTTAAGTCGGAAGCGATTACCGTGAAGTTTTGTAGGAGTTGTTGTGGTGTTTTCATAAAGGGGGATTGTTTTTAGTTAAATGTTTTTAGTTCGGTGGCTAATGTGCTTCCGCCGCTCCGCCTCGGCGGAGGAGTGCCAATGTGCCAATGTGTTGCAGTTTCATCCTCGCTTTGCTTGGATAGATTTGTCTTCGCATAGCTCAGACATTGATTTTAAATTTTAATATTTCTTTTTTGTCGTAATCCTCCGCTTTGCTTCGAATTTCTCCTTTTTTATTTTTACTTTTTTCTTGATAAAAAAGTAACAAAAAATCAAGACTCCTAATAAAGCTCCCTTCGCAGATTTTAACTTTGATTGATTAATCTTGATTCTGCTAAGCTTAGCATTTACTCGTTTTCATGCAGTTTCAAAACCGCTTTATTAATGTCGATATTCTATTTTCAGATGCCCAGGAATGTGGTTCCCAAGGAGGAATAATAATTCTATTCATGAACCCACACTGATCCGCCGCGGCGGACTAGGCACTGAGCACTAATTACTCGAGGACCAATGTCGTTTATTCTATGTTCAGATGCCTAGGAATGTGGTTCCTGGGGAGGAATAAAATTTTTACTCATGAATCCTATGGCCTAGAAGAAATACTTCGGGACCCGCATTGTGAAAAAGCGAAGAAAATTTCAACTGTCTGAGGGGCAAATTCATTTGCTCCGAGTTTTGAAATTTTTCGCTTTGAGCGATGAAGGGTGAAGTATTTCTTCAAGCTGAAGAGCTCCTTTTTTGCTTACTTTTTTTGAGCAGAAAAAAAGTAAGAGCATATTTTTGAGGAATTTTTCTCCGCCTCAGCGGAGCAAAAAATTCCGAAAAACCTGTTATTGAACTATTAAACCAAATGCGCAATCAATATAAAAAATCTCACACTGAGCACTAGGCACTGAGCACTAATTCACATTAAAAAAACTGTCCAATTTTCCCCACCACCTTGCGTAGCAAAACGAATAACGGAAAACCCATCCCATTCTTGCGCAGTGCGCGCATATCCTCGCGGGATTTCTTTACCAAATTCTGCCATTTTGAGCTCGCGCCGCCAATGCGCATGCGGGTAATCAGCAGCGGCATGTAGGCGAACTGAAATTTTCCACTGGCGAAGGAACGCAAGAGAAAATCGTAGTCAGCAGCGATGCGAAAACTGGTGTCGAAGGTGCCAATCTCTTCGTAAACGGATTTTTTGAAATAACAGGTTGGATGCGGGGGCATCCATCCGTGTTGTAGTTTTTTATGTGTAAACGCGGAACTTTTCCAGTGACGAATCACGCGGCCATTTTCTGCGGAAACGTACTGCAAGTCACCGTAAATGCCATCAATCTCTGCATCTTGAAAACGTGCGGCAATCTGGGACAATACCTCCGGACTCGCCAACAAATCATCGGCATGCAGAAATCCGATCACCTCTCCGGTCGCTCGTGCAATGCCTTTGTTCAAGGCGTCGTAAATTCCTTTGTCCTTTTCGGACTTCCAGTTGACCCGTGAATCAGCCAACCCGGACAACCACTCTACCGTGCCATCGGTCGATGCACCGTCTACGACAATCCATTCCCAATCGGTATGGGTTTGAGATAACAAGCTCGCATAGGCTTCTTTAAGCGTAGGTAGGGCGTTGTATGTCGCTGTAATTATACTTAGTTGGATAATGATCTTTTAGTTTTTGTGGACTGTGGACGTTTTAACTAGTGCTCAGTGCAGAGTGCTCAGTGCCGGTATCTATTCTAATACTTGTTTCGTGTTTAATTTATGCTGTCAACGCTAAACTTATAGCTCCGCCGCGGCGGAGCGAACAAATCATTGGCACACTGGCACATTAGCAGATTAGCACATTAACTCCTCGTCTCAACGAGGATATTCTCCATCACCAACATATCCATGCTCGTGCGAAGGAAACAGTTGATGGCTTCGATCGGTTCGTTGACGATTGGTTCGTTTTCGTTGAAGGAAGTGTTTAATAATATTGGTACGCCGGTTTCTTTGAAAAAGGCGCTGATGAGTTCGTGGTAGCGTGTTGAATAGGCGCGGTCTACGGTTTGAAGTCTACCGGAGCCATCTGCGTGGGTGACTGCTGGGATCTCCGAACGTTTCTCGGCGCGGATTGGGAATACTTTTTCCATAAATGGAACCGGCTCATCGAGTTCGAACCAGTTGATCACTTCTTCTTTGAGGATGCTTGGCGCAAAAGGCCTGAAACTCTCGCGGCGTTTGATTTTTAAATTCAAGATTTCTTTCGCATCCGTGCGACGCGGATCGGCAATGATGGAGCGTCCACCGAGGGCTCTTGGACCAAATTCAGCTGGACCATTGAACCATCCGACTACGCCACCGTTTGTTAAACACTTGACAATCTCTGGATACAAGTCTTCATCAGACAGTTCGCGGTAGGACAAATTCATGCGTTCGCATTCTGCTTTGATGTATTCATTCGTGTAATGACATCCGGTATTCGCATTGAACACCGCCTCACTGCGTTGCTGCTTCGCGACCATGTGCTCCACCCAATAGGCACTTCCCATGGAAATTCCTGCGTCGTGACCGGCACTTGGAATGTACACTTCTTTGAATTTCGTGTTACGCGTGATCTTTCCGTTGGCCACACTGTTCTGTGCAACTCCTCCGGCGATGCAGACTTTCGTTAAGCCTGTTTTTTCCTGCAAGTAATTCAATACATGGAAAATAATCTCTTCCGTGTAACGCTGAACCGATGCCGCTAAGTCTTTGTGGTACTGCGTTAATTCTTCTTCCTTCTTTCTGACCTTACCGAATCGTGCTTCCATCTTCTCGTTGAACAGGGAATGTACCAAAGGCATGAAATCATCAGAATAATAAACGTATCCTTTGTGGGGCGACTGAAAATAACTCAAATTCAAGCGGAATAATCCACCGGGGATTAACTGCACCACATCGCGCAATAGGTCGACGTACTTCGGTTCTCCGTAAGGCGCCAATCCCATTACTTTGTACTCATCGCCA
This sequence comes from Bacteroidota bacterium, assembly GCA_041172545.1. GTDB lineage: Bacteria > Bacteroidota > Bacteroidia > Flavobacteriales_D > Crocinitomicaceae > UBA952. The sequence continues at coordinate 3,362 of JBEDJV010000195.1, forward strand.
TAATAGGGAAAGCCCAACAATTGGGTCATCGCCGTGTAAAAAACGCCTACGGAATGTGGAAAATCGATATCCTCCAATACCTCAATGTGTGTTCCTTTTCCACGTGCTAACATCGTAGTCGTAAAGTCTCCCGCACCATCAATGGATAAAATCGCTGCCTCCTCGTACGGTGAAGGATAAAACGCGGATGCCAAGTGACTGCGGTGGTGTTCGACGTTTTGAATCTTCGCTTCTAAGTCAGAAAGGGACACCGACGCATCCACCTTCTGTAATTCGCTCGCAATGCTGCTGATCTTTTTCGCATTAGCAAAGCGATTCACGGCATATTTCAATACGTGAACTGGTGACTGCAACATAAACGCAATTTTCTTCTTGAACTTCGCCTTCGGATCACGTCCAATGCAAATGTAATCGACATCCTTCAGGGAAACCCCCGCTTCTTTTAAACAAAAGGCAATCGCTTGAACTGGAAATCCAGCCCAATGCTTGGTACGCGTGAATCGTTCTTCTTCGGTCGCTGCAATGAGCTTGCCGTTGACGAGAATGGCTGCTGAGGCGTCAGCGTGGTAAGCGTTTATTCCGATGATGATCATATAAATGTGCTAATTAATAATGTGCTAATGTGCTAATTTGTTGCTGTTGGCTCTTCGCTTGCGAAGATAGGTGATATCCGCCGTAGCTTTAGCGTAGGAGGATTTTTGTAATCTGTTTGTTGTTGTTTTTCGAAATTCAACCCCTACAG
>JBEDJV010000196.1:0-3439 GCA_041172545.1 Bacteroidota bacterium
GTAGCCTATACTGTAGGATCTATTCTGTATTTTGCGATATCAGCACTATTGAAAAAAGACATCCTGAATAAAATTGGATACAGAAATGGACTTTCGCTAGGACTCATCATTTCAGCTGTTGGAACTTTGTTATTTATTCCTGCTTCGAATAATGCCTCATTTATCATGTTGATTTCTGGTTTATTCATTGTTGGACTTGGGTTTGCCTTACAGCAAATCGCTGCCAATCCACTTGCGATTCAAATGGGGGATCCAGCTAAAGGAAACATTCGTTTGAGCATGGCTGGAGGAATTAACAACGTAGGTACGACCATCGGACCTGTGATCGTTTCCTTCGCTATTTTCGGAGGTGTGTCTTCAGGAGAATCAACACTGAATTTAGCAGCAGTGCAAACCCCATACATCTGTTTGGGAATCGCTTTTGTTGTTGCGGCCATCTTCTTTAAGTTTTCTTCCGTTCCAGATCGAATCGAAGGTTCATCTTCTGAAGGATCTGGAAAAATCATGGAGACACTTCGTCATCCACAAGTACTATTAGGAATGCTTGCCATCTTTCTATATGTAGGAGTAGAAGTAGCTACGGTGAGTAATTTACCTGAATTCATGAAACAAAAACTTGGAACAGCCGAAGGTGCTGTGGCTCCTTTTGTTTCCTTGTATTGGGCAAGTTTAATGATTGGACGCTGGACTTCCGCTGCAGGAGTGTTTGATTTAAGTAAATCTATGAAAACCGTTTTAGGTATTGTCCTCCCTTTTGTTGCATTTGGAATATTCGCTGGAGCAAACATCATCGGCGGAAACGACATCAATGAATTGTATCCTTATTTGGGAATAGTTGTCCTGTTAATCGTTGCTGATTATTTAAGTGCAGGTAATCCAATAAAACAAATTATGATCTACTCCAGTTTAGGTGCTATTGCAATAGCAATCGGGATTTTTAGCTCCGGAATGATCAGTGTTTTTGCGTTTATTTCCGTTGGGATATTTTGTAGCACCTTGTGGCCATGTATCTTTACCCTATCAATTGCAGGAATGGGTGAAAATACCAATACCGCTTCAAGTCTATTGATCATGATGATTATGGGGGGTGGATTTATTTCTGTCCTTCAAGGTGCTTTGGCTGACGACTCCGTTTTAGGAATTCAACAATCCTACTGGCTAGGTGTTGCTTGCTTTGCATACCTTGTATTCTTTGCCTGGAGTGTTAGTAAAATCCTTCGAAACAGAGGCGTTGATATTTTCTCTAGTGAAAAAGTTGCAGGACATTAATTCCGTTCGTTTTGAGCATGTATCGCATTGATTTTAATGATTTTTTCACCTCGGCATTTTCTGTGGATTGTATTCTCTTTGGGTATTCAGAAGGTGAGATTAAAGCCTTACTAATCAAAAGAGCGATGCAGCCTTTTGAAAATCTTTGGGCAATTCCCGGCGATTTAATTTATCCAGATGAAGATTTGGAACAAGCTGCTGAACGCGTGTTATTTGAGTTGACAGGACTGAATAACATTGCCATGCATCAATCACAAACATTTGGAAAACCAAATAGACACCCACAAGGACGCGTAATCACGATTTCTTACTTTGCCTTGCTGCGCATTGAAGATTTTGAGGTGAAAGCATCGTCTTGGGCTGGAGATGTACAATGGGTTTCTTTGAAAAACATGCCAGATTTAGCATTTGATCACAACCACATACTCTCCAGTACATACGAAATGCTGAAGTTGAAACTTCAGAACGAACCCATTTGTTTCGATTTACTTCCTGAACGATTTACCCTGAATGAATTTCAACAATTGTATGAATTTGCCTTTGATCAAGCATTTGACAAAGCAAATTTCCGAAAGAAAATAAAAAACATTCCTCTAATTGCACACGACGAAAAACAACAAAATGTGAAGCATCGTCCAGCAAAACTATTTTCATTTGACAAAGTTTCTTTCGAAAAAGAGGTCGGACAAAACCGTTACGCATTCAAAATGTAAAAAAAAATTAATACTTATTGTATAATGTACAATTATTTATATATTTACCCTGTACTAGCGAACATTTTGCATGGTCAATGGTTAAATACTTAGTAAAAGAGGCTCCGGCCTCTTTTTTTTTTGAAAAGAAGAATCAAAAAAAGTTATTGTTCTTTTTACAATAATTGATAATCTTTTTATATTTACGCAACTAACTAAGCTAAAATGATAAAAAAACTATTCTTTCAATTGCTTTTTATTGGAATAAGTGGCTTCGCATTTTCTCAAGAAATGTCCGTCACTGGTTTCGTAAAAAGCGAACAAAACGTGGGGCTACCTTCTGTTAAGGTTCAAGTCAAGGGTATGACAACCGGTGTTACGACCGATGGAACAGGATTTTATCGCTTAAAAGTGAGCGATGCGTCCAATGCCGTATTGGTATTCACCCTTACCAGCTTTGAAAAGCAAGAAGTTCAACTAAATGGTCGAGTTACACTTGACATCGTTCTAGTAGAACTCGTTAATAACCAACAAGAAGTTGTAGTTGGATACGGAACCGCTAAAAGCAAAGAAGTAACTGGAGCAACATCTAAAGTTAACGGTGAGAACATTGAAAAAATGAGCGTTGCGCGTGTCGACCAAGCCCTACAAGGACAGGTTGCCGGAGTAAACATCGCTACAAACTCAGGTTCACCTGGTGGTTCTTCGAACATTCGCATACGTGGTTTATCTACGTTTGGCGATAACGATCCATTAATTTTAGTAGATGGAGTTGTGTATGATTCCGAAGGATTGAATGCATTAAATCCATCCGATATCAAATCCATTAACGTTCTAAAAGACGCTACAGCAGGTATTTACGGAGTTCGTGCAGCGAATGGTGTCATCATCGTTGAAACGAAAAAAGGAAACATCAACAGCAAGCCTCAAGTAGAATACAACGCTTATTGGGGTCAACAACAAACATCTAGAAAATTAGACTTGTTGAGCGCACAAGAATATGCAGTCATTAAAAATGAGATGTTTGCGATGGGCGGACAAGACATGCCATTTAACAATACGAATTTAGGAATTGGTACTCCTTGGCAAGATTCTGTTTTCCAAAAAGCACCAATCCAAAGTCACAACTTGAGTATCAGTGGGGGGACGATGAATACACGTTATTCCATCGCTTTGGGATACTTTAACCAAGATGGTATTGTTGGTGGACCTAAATCGAATTTCTCTCGTTACAATGCACGATTGAATTTCAGCACAGACATGTCCTCGAAACTTAAATTAAACTCTGTTTTACTTTACTCGAATGATGCACGCAGTACTTTACCAGAAAACGGTATCGGATCTGTTTTATATAACACCATCAATGCGTTTCCGAATGTGCCTATTCGTAAACCAAACGGACAATTCTCGTACATGGAAGAAGTGAGTGATATCATCAATCCAATTGCACAAATGCAGAACCAATACAATTGGAACAC
>JBEDJV010000197.1:0-3423 GCA_041172545.1 Bacteroidota bacterium
GATTTCGAAAAAGGATTCATCCGTGCCGAAGTGATGAAATACAATGACTTCATTACCTATGGCTCGGAAAGCGCGGTGAAAGAAGCCGGCAAATTTAAAGTAGAAGGAAAAGAATACGTTGTGGAGGATGGTGATGTGATGCACTTCCGTTTCAACGTTTAAAAAGATAAAACGCATGATTGCAGCAAATAATCCAGCATTAAGCTCTTGGATTTCCGTTCCAGAAGGATCTGATTTCCCAATTCAAAACTTGCCTTTTGGTGTCGTGAAATCAAATGGAAGTGTTCCATGTGTGGCAACGCGCATTGGTGATACGGTTATTGACATCGCACAACTATTTGAAATGGGTCACTTACATGTGGAGGGATTCACAACCAGTGATTTTCAACAAGCGTTTTTGAATCCAATGATGAAAAAGGGGAAAGTGGCGACACGCAGATTGCGTCAAGCACTTTCTGATCTCTTCTCTGCGGAAAATCTTTCTGCAAGTGAAAATAGTGAGTTGCGTAAGGCATTGACTTCCTTATCTGAAGTGGAAATGTGTATGCCGGTACAAATTGGCGATTACACTGATTTTTACTCCAGCAAAGAGCATGCGACAAACGTTGGAATCATGTTTAGAGATCCAGCGAATGCCTTGTTGCCAAACTGGTTATGGATTCCGGTTGGTTACCACGGACGTTCATCCTCAGTGATTATTTCTGGACAAGACATTCACCGTCCTAAAGGACAAATCAAACCTGATGATAACGAACCGCCAATTTTTGCGGCATCGCGTCAAGTGGACTTCGAATTAGAGATGGGTTTCATTACCTACGACGGAAAACCGCTAGGTGATTCCATTTCGACCAGCGAAGCGGAAGACTATATTTTCGGTATGTGCTTATTCAATGACTGGTCTGCACGTGACATTCAGAAATGGGAATATGTGCCACTTGGACCATTCCTAGCGAAGAACTTTGCATCGTCGATTTCATGTTGGATTGTCACGATGGATGCTTTGCAACCCTTTGCCGTAAATTCACCGGAACAAGATCCAGCAGTACTTTCGTATTTGGCCTTTGAAGGAAAGAAGTCCTACGACATTCATTTACAAGTTGGAATGACACCAGAGAATTCTACGGAAAAGATCATTTGCAACTCGAATTTTAAATACATGTATTGGAACATGTCACAGCAATTAGCGCATCACACCGTAAATGGATGTAACGTGCGTTGTGGTGATTTAATGGGGTCGGGAACGATTTCCGGTTCGACTCCTGATTCCTTCGGTTCTATGTTGGAATTGGCGTGGAAAGGTACGAAACCTCTTATTATGAATGATGGATCAGAAAGACGTTTCATTCAAGATGGCGACACGGTGACCATGCGCGGATACTGTCAAAATGAGCAGGTACGCATCGGTTTTGGTGAAGTGAAAGCGAAAATCCTTCCAGCGAAATAAATGCAAAGCTACGACTCCGCGAATATTGACCTCGAATTAGAGCGCATTGAAATTTTAAATGCGTTCAAAGGCTTATTGAGAGCCATGAAAGATCGCAGTCGCGAAGAGACAAAAATGGTGCGTAAAGCATTCGACATTGCTCTCGAAGCACATAAAGACATGCGTCGTAAATCTGGTGAACCTTACATTTATCATCCGATTGCCGTAGCTCGAATTTGTGCAGAGGAAATGGGCTTGGAACCCATCGCTGTTGCTTGTGCTTTGTTGCACGATACGGTAGAGGACACCTACATTACCTTACAAGATATTGAAGATATTTTTGGATCAAAAGTCCGAGCCATCATTGATGGACTGACGAAGATTCCGGAAGTATTCGATGAAAACACCTCGATTCAAGCGGAGAATTTCCGTAAAATGATCCTCACGATTTCCGACGATTTCCGTGTAGTCTTGATTAAATTGGCGGATCGCTTGCACAACATGCGCACACTTTCCAGTATGAAAGTGGAAAAGCAATTGAAAATCGCATCGGAAACACGTTTTCTCTATGCACCTTTAGCTCACCGTTTGGGACTGTATCCCATCAAAACGGAGTTAGAGGATTTGTCCATGAAATACTGTGAACCTGAGGTGTTTAAGGAAATTGATTCCAAGTTAAAAAGCACACAGGATGTCCGAAATCGCTTTATTCGTCGCTTTGTTGCACCGATTAAAGAGGAATTAGAAAATCAAGGATACCGTTTCGAAATTAAAGCACGTCCAAAGTCGATTTTTTCGATTTGGCGTAAAATGCAATCGAAAAACGTTCCATTTGAAGAAGTATTCGATTTGTTTGCCTTGCGTATCATTGTGGATACACCGTACGAATTGGAAAAAGCGGATTGTTGGCGAATTTACAGTGTGGTGACGGATTTCTATCAGCCGAGTCCGGACCGTTTGCGCGACTGGATTTCTACGCCACGTGCAAATGGATATGAGTCCTTGCATACAACGGTGATGTCCCCACAAGGACGTTGGGTGGAAGTGCAGATTCGTTCCAAACGCATGGACGACATCGCTGAACATGGATTAGCAGCACATTACAAGTACAAAGAATCGAAAACGGACGAAAACAAATTCGATCGATGGATCGCTGAAATTCGCGATTTATTGGATAGTCCAGACATGAATGCCTTGGATTTTGTGAATGATTTCAAATTGAATTTGTTCAATGATGAAATTTATGTCTTTACGCCCAAAGGAGAATTACGGGTTTTACCGGTCGGTTCAACCATCCTGGATTTTGCTTACGACATTCATACCGAAATTGGTGGACGTTGCATCGGTGCCAAAGTGAACAACCGATTAATGCCACTCAGTTATCAGTTGTTAAACGGCGATCAATTGGAGATTTTAACCTCCAAGAAACAAAAACCAAATGACGAATGGTTGAAATTTGTGGTGACCGCTCGTGCGAAACAAAAAATTAAATCATCATTAAACGAGGAGCGTAAACAAATTGCCTCCGATGGAAAGGAAATATTGGAACGAAAATTCAAGCAGTTTAATGTGCGCATGAATCAAGAAAACATTCAATATTTAACGAACCATTTTCATGTATCGACCATCAGTGAACTCTACTTTAGAATTGCGAAAGGAAAGGTAGATTTGTCTAAACTTCGGGAGTTAGAAGTGGTTGGTGGAATGTTGCAATCACAGCGTAAAATTCAATCCAAAAAAATCAACAGCGGTTCGGAAGAAGGAACGTTTGAAGGAATCAACACGGATAAAGACACCATCATTATTGGGGAGGATTTTAAAGGTTTTGATTATCAGTTAGCGCGATGTTGCAATCCAATTCCGGGAGATAAGATTTTTGGATTCATCACAATTAGCAGTGGTATCAAAATTCACCGCTACAATTGTCCAAATGCCGTTCACTTAATGTCGAAATTAGCCTACCGATGCCTGAAAGCAAAATGGGAGGGAGAGCAATTAGT
>JBEDJV010000198.1:0-3421 GCA_041172545.1 Bacteroidota bacterium
CAATAGACAAGATAGATTATTAACTAACAAATAGAGGTATTCAGCAGCATGAGACAGCTCAAAATCACCAAATCGATAACAAACAGAGAAAGTCAGTCTTTAGACAAATACCTACAGGATATTGGTCGTGAAGAACTGATTACAGCAGAGGAAGAAGTAGAATTAGCCAGAAAGATAAAAGCCGGTGATCAAAAAGCTTTGGAAAAACTGACAAGAGCGAACTTACGCTTTGTCGTTTCCGTAGCGAAACAATACCAAAATCAAGGTTTAACATTACCTGACTTAATCAACGAAGGAAACCTTGGATTAATCAAAGCAGCACAGAAATTTGATGAAACTCGTGGATTCAAATTTATCTCATACGCCGTTTGGTGGATTCGTCAATCAATCTTGCAAGCATTAGCTGAACAAGCACGTATTGTACGTCTTCCGTTAAATCAAGTTGGATCTTTGAATAAAATCAACAAGGCATTTTCTCGACTTGAGCAAGAATTCGAACGTCCACCTTCAGCAGAGGAATTAGCAGAAGCGTTAGAAGTTCCTGAAGACAAAATCAAGGAAAGTTTAAATGTATCTGGTCGCCACGTATCTATGGATGCTCCATTATCGTCAAACGAAGACGGTGGAACATTGATGGATGTGATGTCCAATGCAGACGCACCTCGCACAGACCAAGCCTTAATGGCCGAGTCTCTACAAAAAGAAATTGAGCGTTCGTTAAGCACACTAACAGACAAAGAACGTGAAATCATTCGTTTGTTCTTCGGAATCGGAATGAATCACGGATTAACGTTAGAAGAAATCGGCGCGAAATTCAACTTGACACGTGAGCGTGTTCGTCAAATTAAAGAGAAAGCGATTCGACGACTGCGTCACACGTCGCGAAACAAACTACTGAAGTCCTACTTAGGATAATCATTGTAAGGCTGTCTGCGTAAGTGGACAGCCTTTTTTTCTTCCCTATTTTTTAGAATCAACAATCAATCAACACATAAACAAAAAAAAAGAATGGAATCGAAAGATGGCTATGAAAAGGAGCTTCACTCGCACATTGAGCAGGAGCGCGCAGCGGTAACGTTGCAAAGTAAAGTCGGAGAATTATTGTACGACAAAGGAATTGAATTGGTATTGTTCCGCAATCACTTGACGGATGTGACCATTTCAGAAATCCTTAATTTACACGAGTACGCGAAGAAAGTAGTGAATAAACCCATTGATGTGTTTACCACTTCTGAATTAGCCGTTGCGTTAATGAACTTGGATGTGAAAGCATCTAAATTGGACATTGGAAAACTCGCAAGTGAATGGTTAGCGGAACAGGCAAACTATGCCTCCAAATCGGAATTCTTAACAGACAAACTAGCTAAACTTCCATCGCAGCAAGCAATTGAACCGCGTGACGTCGTTTTATACGGATTTGGTCGTATCGGACGTTTAGCTGCCCGCGAATTGATTAAACAAGCTGGGAAAGGACAACAATTGCGTTTGAGAGCGATTGTTACACGTGGATCCAGTGATGCCGACATCATCAAACGCGCTTCTTTATTACGCAACGATTCAGTACACGGAGCTTTTAAAGGTACCGTCATTGAAGATTTAGCGAATAAAAGCTTGGTAATTAATGGTCAAATCGTTCACATGATCGACGCATCGAATCCAGAGGACATTGATTACACGCAGTTTGGCATCAACAACGCGTTGATCATTGACAATACAGGTGTCTTCACTAACCGCGAACAATTGTCCCGCCATTTACACGCGAAAGGAGTTTCAAAAGTACTATTGACAGCACCTGGAAAAGAAGTGCCAAACATTGTTTACGGAATCAACCAAGGAACTTTGGACATTGAAAATGAAAACATTTTCTCTGCTGCTTCTTGTACAACGAATGCCATCTCCCCTATTTTGAAAGTAGTGAATGACAAATATGGCGTTGTAAAAGGTCACATTGAAACGGTTCACGCGTACACGAACGACCAAAACTTATTGGACAACATGCACAAAAAAGTGCGTCGTGGACGATCAGCAGCGATTAACATGGTCATTACTTCAACAGGAGCTGGAAGTGCGGTAACGAAAGTTATTCCAGACTTAAAAGACAAATTAACTGCCAACGCTGTGCGTGTCCCAACTCCAAATGGTTCCCTTGCGATTTTGAGCTTAGAACTTGGAAAAGGAACGACGGTAGAAGATGTGAATGCAGCAATCAAAGACGCCGCCTTGAACGGTGACTTGGTGAATCAAATCCACTATTCATTCGATCCGGAATTGGTTTCTAGTGACATCATCGGTAATACGTGTTGTTCGGTTTTCGATTCCAATGCGACGATCACCTCCGTTGATGGAAAAAATGTGGTGTTGTACGCCTGGTACGACAACGAATTCGGTTATACGAAACAAGTAATTCGACTAGCAAAATACATTTCGAAAGTTCGAAGAGCGATGTACTATTAAGTTGAAAGCCTCCTCCGGGAGGCTTTTTTTTTGACTTTTTGTCAAACTTTGGTTGGAAGAATGACAGAATCAAGTCAAAACAATTATTTTTGAGACATGAATCAAAAAAGAATCACCATTGCTATTGACGGGTTTTCAGCTTGTGGAAAAAGCACACTTGCGAAAGACCTTGCCAAGCGACTAGGATATGTTTTTATTGATTCAGGCGCCATGTATCGAGCGGCAGCCTTGTATTGTTTAAATCATCAGCTGATTCAACACGGTGACTTAAACAAAGAAGGAATCAATGCACACCTTTCCAAGATGGACATTCATTTCGAACTTATTCAGCAGGAGCCTCACGTTTTTTTAAATGGTCAAGACGTTTTTTACGAAATTCGTCAACCTGAAGTTGCTGGAATCGTTTCCATCGTGGCATCCTACAAACCCATTCGCGAAAAATTAGTGGAGGCACAACAGAAAATGGGAGAAAAAGGTGGGATTGTGATGGATGGCCGCGACATTGGATCTGTTGTCTTCCCAAATGCTGAATTGAAATTATTTGTTACTGCTGATCCGGAAATTCGCGTGCAACGTAGACTTGCAGAAATGCGAGCAAAAGGAATTCAAATGAACGTGGACGAAGTACGTCAAAACCTAGCTGAACGCGACCACTTAGATTCTACACGAGCAGAAAGTCCATTAATTCAAGTTTCAGACGCACTTGTATTGGACAATTCACAACTCACAAAGGAAGAACAATTAAACTGGGTCTTGGATAAAGTAGCTTTACTCGTAACCGATTAACGCGAATACAGAAAAGGACGACAACCAATGGTCGATGTCATAATTTCCTTTCCCAATACTTTCTTGCGCGTAGTCCCACATTTGATTCATGGCTAATACCCATTCTGCTTTTGTCGCTGCATCCAAAGTACCTTCAGGGAATGTTTTTAACATACCGTTTAGACACCAAATGCGATTTAAA
>JBEDJV010000199.1:0-3398 GCA_041172545.1 Bacteroidota bacterium
TCCGATGAAGATAAATAACCTACAGCTTGAGATTGACATGAAAATTTTGTCCGAAATAGCTAAAATCGATCGATTTGATGCGGCTTGGCCAAACTTTGAAAAACGGGAAGGAGACTCCTTGAAACAATTAAAGTCTATCGCGACGGTTCAAAGTGTGGGAGCGTCTACCCGAATTGAAGGATCTCGAATGACGGATGATGAGGTGGAGGTGCTGATCAAAAGAATCGAGATTTCCACTTTTGAGGAAAGAGATCAACAGGAGGTGGCAGGATATTTTGAAACATTGGATACCATATCTGAACATTTTGACTCCATCGAAATTACCGAAAATCAAGTCATGGGTTTGCATAGTCTGTTACTGAAACATGGGGAAAAAGATGCCTGGCATAGAGGCAAATTTAAGCAGATCAGTAATTCGGTAGAAGCAAATTTAGTAGAGGGAAGTAAGCAGGTAATTTTCAAAACAAGTGATCCAGGCTTACAGACGCAAGATGATATGATTCGTTTAATCGATTGGTACAATGCCGACCAGGAAACGGTTCCCCTCATTAAAGTGGCCGTATTTGTTTATGAATTTTTAAGCATTCACCCCTTTCAAGACGGCAATGGACGATTAAGTAGGTTATTAGGCAGTCTATTACTTTTAAAAAATGGCTATTCATGGATACAATATATCAGCTTTGAAAACGAGATCGAAAACAGGAAATCGGCCTATTACAAAGTTCTAATGGACACCCAGCGCAATAGACCCGGAGAAGATATCACCGAGTGGCTTCGCTTTTTCTTAAGCTGTTTAAGTCACATTCAAGAAAACTTGATGTTGAAATTAGACCAAAGAAGAATAGATAACGAAACTACCTCCCAGCGCGAACGCAGTATACTTTTCTTAATTGAAAACCGTCCAGGCTGTGGTTCAAGTGAAATTTCAAATAGACTAGACATCCCACTCCCCACGGTAAAGAAAACATTAGCGGAATTAGTGGAAAAGAAATTACTGTTGAGAGAAGGCGTAGGAAGGGCAACGGCCTATTTTTTGATTTAATTTTCTACCGCCTCATTTACAAATTCTCCTTAATCCAATCAATAGGCGTCATGCCATAATCCGCCCTAAAGGCGGAATAAAAGATAGACTTACTCTTGAAGCCAGATTTAGCGGCGATTCCTTCAATGGAGGTAGTTAGATGTTCACCCTTTTTAATCAACTCGATGGAATGCGCAACACGCAATTTATTGCGGTAGGTAGGGAATGTGATTTTCAATTGTTGATTAAAGCAATTCGTTACGCGCATGTGGGGAATATTCAGTGCCCGCGAAATATCATGCAATGAAAAGTTATAAGCTAAATGGGGTGATTCATTTTCGATATAATTCAAAATGCGTTCTAAATCATCTGACTTTTCAAAAGTCGTCTGCCGAAAACCACTCGATGAACTGCTTGATCTTTTAAAAAACAGCATTATTCTATCTATTAAATTTCCGTTGTTCTGATCATTATAGAGCCAATTAGGCAAGAAGAAAAAACTAACCGGAAGAATTAATACGATGAAAAATAAATACCCTTCAGATGCAAATGCGCTATTTCTAAAAGCCAAACCATCTTTCAAATTCGAATGAAGTGTGGCATAGATTATCCCTATCCAATTTGGCAAAATAATCAACGGAACCACCACCAGTAGATGGTTAATTAATATCGTCACTTTCTTTTTCAAATAAATCGAACTGCTCTTTTTCAGTTTAAAAAGATATCGCATGGAATAAAGAAATACTCCCAAATTATAAATTACTAAAAAGGTCCGTTGGATGTCATATGAGACAAATAGAGAAGGGAAATCACTCTCGACGTTGTAGGGAATATGTGTTTGGACTTGTTCAAAATAAGCCAATTTAGATGCCCAAGGATGCACATAATAAGGAAGGGTATTCAATAACACGATGAAAAATGGAATCAAGAGAATGAACAGGTACTTATCTATCACCAATTTCCCTTTCACCAGACTTTTAAAATAATAAAAAATTAAAGTGCCATTTAAGGCAAACAAAGGATCGATGTGAATCACAAGGACCGTCAAAATTTTCGTGTGCTGAGGCGTATGTGAAAGCAACCAGGTTAATTGCCTTGCACTGACGATGAGTATCACAAGCACCAGGTAAATTATCCCCTTGTTTTGCGACCAATGATTAAGCAGCAGAACGCAAGCTATGAGTGAAACAAGAATGATCGATGTAAAAAGCATCCGGTAGATTATTTCAAGCAATGTAGTTCTAAAACTTATTTATCGAACTACCCATATTTAAAATAGTTGTTTGACTTCATTTATATTAAACGGGATACTGTCCAATACCCTCCAGATAACCATTAAATATTCGGTTTTTGCATCAAAATGCATAAAATGAACTTCCGACTATTTTTTATACTCCTTTTCCCCGCTGCTCTTTTTGCGCAAACCTACAAGCTTTCCGTAGGCTCAAACATCACCAGCTTCGTCTTCACAAACTCCTTAGGAACTAACCCTTCTTTTTTGCGCCCAGCTTCCGGATTGCATCTAAGCCTTACTCGTGAAGCGACACTTTCTAAATCATTGTTGTATGACCTGGGCATCAACTACAATCAGTTTAATAATGTAGGGGATGTCCAAAACATTCCTTTTTCCTACGCTACTGATTTCATCGGTCTTCAAGCCGGCATAGGACCGCGTTTGAATCTAGGAAAAGGAATGGCGTTAACATCAAAACTGCAAGTAGCTGCCACGAAAATGGTGAATGGCAATCAGTTTCTCGCGAATCATTACGTGGATTTATCGAGTGACGAACAGTTCAATTCGCTACGCACGATGTATGGTTATTCATTCGAATTAAGTAAGCAAGTGAATCCGAAAGTAGGCGTCTTTGCGAAATACCAACATTTGGATAGTTATAATTTCGGTAGCTCCACCTTAAACTTCATCCCTTCCACATTCAGTATCGGCATTAGCCTTCGACCATAATCTGTTCCATGAAAAAGTATCTGTTCTCTCTGATTTTTCTATTTGTTTCTTTTGTGGGTTTTTCCCAAAAAGGTCTCTCCTACCAAGCCGTCATTCTCGATCCAACTCCGATTGAAATTCCGGGACAAGACATCGCTGGCCAGCCTTTGGTTAATGGAGATGTTTGGTTAAAATTTAGCATTTATAATGGCACTTTGATGCAGTTCGTGGAGGTCCAAAAAACTAAAACAGACGGGTATGGCCTAGTGAATCTTTTAATCGGTTCAGTGGCTTCCGCCTCGTTCAATTCCCTAACTTGGGATGGCGTTCAAAAAAGTATGCAGGTGTTTGTGAGTTTTAATCAAGGCGCCTCCTACACGAAAGTTTCAGACCAAAAACTGTATTACAATCCTTATGCTTTGTACGCAGAAACAG
>JBEDJV010000200.1:0-3384 GCA_041172545.1 Bacteroidota bacterium
TCGTTCTCTTTGAAGCAATTATTAATATGCAAACTAATATTTTGCTTCATCTGCTTGAAAAGACTAGACATTTGTTGCTGGGACAACCAAACAGTGTCGTCCTCAATTTTGACTTCGATGGATTCATTCAATGTATCGGATTGATACAACATCAATTCGTTTTTCATGGCTTTAAGAGGATTGGTTCTTAAAGCTAACGCGATTATCAGCACATTATTTTACGAGTGATGTTTTGAGAGAAAAGCCCCATTAACCTTGACAGAAGTTTCCCTATTTCAGTAAATTCAGTTTTTCAACAAAATCTCCGTTGACAGTATGTACACAAACAACATACATTCCAGCATCCAATGGAGTCAAATTGAGCACTTGTCCGGATGTGTATTGCTGCTGTATCATTTTCTGACCTGTAATCGAATAGATAACTACCTCTCCTTCCTCCATTCCATCTATGGTCAATTGTCCATTTGAAGGATTCGGAAACAATTCAAGATGTCCTGTTGTGATCGATGAAAGTCCAACATATCCATTCATGTTCAAAGTCGTATTGGTAATGATGGCCGGATTAAAGTCGAAATAGATATAAGCCGTATTCTTCACTTCTGAATTCAAGGCTAAATTTGGGTTTTCCATTATTGAATAGGAAAGATATCCTTGACTTCCTTCTAGACTATCTTGAGAGGACATCAATTGAATGCCACTAAAGCGAAACACAATTTCTCGGGTATTCGGATCAATCGAATAACTTACCGGATGTTTAGACCCGATAAAACGGAACGTTGACAAGTCAAGTTTGCTTGAAATTGTATCGCGAACTTCTACATTTAATGCTGGATAATTTCCGTCGTTCTGAAAACGCACCGTGTATTCTAATTCCTCTTGTACATCCGGTTGAATGAATGTCGGTAAGTTACATTGTTTATCATTCGGATCATATGAATTCAATACGGTAGCAACGAAAGCGGCTGTATTGAACTGAAAATCTTGCTCTCCTTGTGCGGAAACACTAGCGGTAAAATTGAACAAGGTACCAGCTGGCGTATTTCCAGCGAAGGTGCAAGGGAAATAGTAAGAATTACATCCGGATAAATACGCTTCTGTGATGGTTACCGTATCATTGGCGTACGTGGCATTTAGTAGATTGCTAATATTTGGTGTTACTCCAGCTGGAATCGCAATTTTTATCGTGCTATTGGCGTAATTCCCACACGAAACATTGCAAACCTGCACGTTCACGTTTCCTTGCTGCAATGGTGCAATGAACTGAAAAGCTGACGCGGAAGAAATTTCAAGATCCGAAACCAATCCATTTCCCGCACATTCTAAGGTCATGTTCATCGGAACACCTAAAGCATGTCCGGTCGCATCAAATGAATTGATCGTAAAATCAGCAGAGGTTTGAACGTACCCATGGTTTTGGAGCCAAGAATCGCTAATTCCAACAGTGTAGGGAGTTGCTGTTACATCCAATTCTGTGTAATACGCATTACCAAAAGAATTTTGTGGATAAATGGTGGTGGTAACTCCAGCGCTGTTCGTTACATCATAGGGAACATTTTGAAGAAAAGTAGCCGTAGGATTCAACATCGAGATCACATTAAAAAAACCACAATTACTGGTATTGGTAATCACCCATTCGATCGTTGAACTTCCGGCTGGTTGACCTGAAGTCCCACTTGTAACGGTTACCAATGCGTTGTAAATACCTGCTTGACTGTAGTCATGTTCAAAAATGTAACAGTTTTGACTATTTGGAGCGGAGAACACCGTTAAGGACTCTGTATTTCCATCTGTCCAGTCGACATTGATTTGCGCTCCGGACTCTGGCAAGGTACCGGTCGTTGTACATACTGACATGCTCGAATGGCAACCAATTCCAGGAATGGAATTATAAAGCAGATTAATGGAATTTACCTGTCCAAATAAGGATGGTAAAGCGGAGATTAGGGCAAAACTGAGAAATAGGATTTTTTTCATGTGAGATATTTTAGTTCGATTTTCAGACGCGGCATTTATTCATAAGTTGCATTTCATGAGAGTAAAAATGGGAATTCAAGCTTCTTCAGTTCTTCAATATTCTTTTATTCCTACCTTTAGAAAAAATTAACAAAATGAAAATCAAGCTATTCCTGCTTTTTCTGCTAACAACTATCTCACTAAAGGCGCAATGGACTCCCCTCACCGATGTGAACACGGAGGTCGCAACATCCAACACAGACGATATGAAAGTCTTGGGAACAGTAAACGGAAAAACCGTTTCTGTATTCTGGAAAGTCGTTGGATCCCCCGTGAATTATGAGTTACGCATGCAAGTTTTAAATAATCAAGGTATCAAGCAACTTGGTCCAGATGGAGTCTTAGTCAGTAACAACATGTCCATGAGTACTTCTACTGCCATTATGAAATTGGCCGTGGACCAAAATGAAAACGTGTACATTGGAGCCACTGGAACAAATGGTGGAATCGGTTTCGCCTTTAAATTAGACATCAACGGAAACCATCTTTGGGGTCCAAATGGGATTAACCTAGGTGGCGGATATGTGGTGACCATTCTTCCACTTTCAACGGGAGAAGCAGTTATCGCTTGGAATGCTAGTAATCAGACAATGATGCAGAAATACAGTGCAACTGGAACACCCATTTGGGCAAGTGCACAACAAGTAAGTAACGGCGCAACAAATGGCAAATCTCCTGGCGATTTATTCGAACTTTCAAACAACGAGTTTTTATTAGTCTTTCACGTGATTTCTTTTGGAATTAATTCCACACTGTGGGCACAGAAATATAGTTCAATGGGGCTTCCGTTGTGGACAAATCCTGTTCAACTTTCCAATAAATCTACGGTATGGAACACCTCTTACAGTGCCACTCAGGATGGAAATATTGTGTACTACGGCTACAAAGCGGCTACGGGAACACATTTCGACTCGTATTTACAGCGTATTAATCCAGACGGGACATTGCCATGGGGAATCAATGGGAAGGACTTTGACATTACAACCACTCGAAATGAAATGGATACAAAAATTGCATATGGTTCAGGATCACCATACGTTTGGTCCATTTGTAACTACACCAATTCCGCACAAAGCACCTACGGCGTTTACGTTCAAAAATTTGACAAAGTCACGGGTGATCGTCAATTTACAGATACAGCGAAGGTCATTTATCCAATTGGAACATGGAAAGTCAATGCAGGAGATCTTCAAATCGTGAATGGATTTCCCATTTTCTTAGTGAAAAGTGGCTTAGACAATGGGGCAAGTCCGACAAGCCTACATGCCTGTAAACTAGATGCGAACGGGGCCTTCTTTTGGCCGTATGAAACAGAACCTATGGGAACCTTTATTGCGAGCAAAAAACGCATTCATTTCTCCAAAACAAATA
>JBEDJV010000201.1:0-4112 GCA_041172545.1 Bacteroidota bacterium
GCTAAATCCACATCCTTTACTTTCAAGTAGATAAATTTATACAATTGATTTTTATAGCGTCGCAAAAGCACCTCAAAGGCTCTTTCATTTTCACTAATGTACAAACGGATTAATTCAGAATCGCTTAACGAAGATAAAACCATAATTTACAATTTCTGCTGAAGAGTCAACAATTAAAAGTAAATTTGGTCTATAGGCGTTCTTATTTGTTATGAAGGACGAATATAGAAGAAATTTTCATTCACACCAAATTCTTTTCAAAAAAAAGTGCGAAATATTATTAAAATACGCATTCTTGGATTGGTTACATTATTAGCCTTTCCTATTCCTGGTTATTTTATCGCACACTATTTTTACGAAGCCCTGTTTAGTGAATTCATACAAGTAGAACGAATCGAAATCATTCCGATTGTCTATGGACTACAGTTTGGATTTGTCTTTGCGTTCATCGCCTATTTATTCATGAAGGCTCCCTTTTTTGATCAATTACCGAATCGTGTAGACCGCATTATTGATCAACTGCCATTGACGTATACAGATGGAATCTTTTTGTCATTGTGTGCGGGCATTGGTGAAGAACTGCTTTTCAGAGCTGGAGTCCAACCACTTTTTGGTCCATGGATCACCTCCGTTGTTTTCGTTGCACTACACGGTTACTTGAATCCATGGAATTGGAAATTCTCCATGTATGGATTGATTGTTTTGCCATTCATCGTTGTTCTTTCCTTCGGCTTTATTCACTTCGGACTTTGGTTTTCGATAGCTGCACATTTTGCGTACGACGCCGTCTTGTTTGTGATCATGATTAAGGAAAAGAAGTCTACATCTGTTCATTTTTCATAGCAACGTGCTCAGGAATACGTAAATTTACCCCATGAAAATGAAATCTAGTCTTTTTGATTGGTGCAACTACCTATTTTGGGTCCTAGCACTCTTAATCATTATCCAAACGGACAAACTTTCACTCCATCTTTATTTCAATTCGTTTCATTCAAAAATTGGAGATATCACCATGCCTCATTTGACCAATGTCGGTGATGGATTGTTCCTTTTACTTGTTGCCTTTTTAGTGTTTCTTTTTCGCAGTCGAAAACTGGCCCTCATTCTTTTCATTGCTTTTTTAATTTCATCTGGACTCGTACAATTCCTCAAGCATTTCGTTTTTGAAAACCACATGCGTCCAATGTATGTTTTTCAACACGTGAAAGGATTTCATCAAATGAAGGACTTTCATTACCACTTGTCACAAAGCTTTCCGTCTGGACATTCCACCAGTTCTTTTGTGCTCTTTACGTTTATTGCCATGAATTTTGCCAAAACATGGCAAACACAAATCCTCTGTTTTTTAGGAGCGCTTTTCTTCGCTTTTACGCGTGTTTATTTGTCACAACACTATTTTGAAGATATGTTCGCTGGAGCCATGATTGGGTTTCTGTGCATGAAATACACACAGGTTTTTCTTCAATCCAGTTGGACACAGTTAGGCCAACCACTTAATAAATAGAACATGACAAAATACATTCATTGGTTCATTGTTTTGTTCGTTTTTCTTGCCTGTATTCCAACGATTGGATCATCGGCATTATTTGATTGGGACGAAGTGAATTTTGCCGAATGCGCACGCGAAATGATCGTTTCAAAGGATTACTTTAATGTCACCATTAATTTTCAAGCATTCTGGGAAAAACCTCCCCTATTTATTTGGATGCAGGCTTTATCCATGCTTGTTTTTGGAATCAATGAATTCGCTGCCCGTTTTCCAAATGTCATCGCAGCTGTTTTTACCTTGTTGGCCTTGTATCGTTTTGGGAAAGAGTTTTTCGGTGAAAAATTTGGCATTGCTTGGAGCGCACTCTATGCCTGCTCGATTTTACCGTTTATGTATTTCAATTCGGGAATCATCGATCCATGGTTTAATTTCTTTATTTTTTGTGGTATTATTCAATTCTATAAAGGAAGCATTCAACATGCCACTCAATACTTTGTATGGTCGGGAATATACATTGGACTAGCCATTCTCACGAAGGGTCCGGTTGGTCTCTTATTAATCGGTGGTGCATTTGCTGTCTATTTCCTTGTGAATCGCTTCAAGGATTTCCCTTCCATTGGAAAACTGTTCGTTTTTCTTTTCACCACCTTATTGATTGGTTCACTTTGGTTTATCCTTTTGTTCGCTAGTGGACATCAAGAAATCATTCAAGAATTCATCGCCTATCAAGTACGTTTATTTGAAACGCAAGACGCGGGACATGGTGGACCACTTTATTACCATTGGATCATCCTACTTTTCGGCGTTTTTCCAGCATCATTCTTTCTCCTTGGATACCTCAGAAACAAAGAAATCAAAGGTACGAGCTTGGACATCATCATGCATGGAATGCTGTGGTTTACCTTGATTCTATTTTCTATTGTCAAAACAAAAATCGTTCATTATTCGAGCTTTTGCTATTTTCCCATCACCTATTTCGGTGCGCGTTTTGTTATTCAACAGTGGGACAATGGATTTGCAGCAAACAAACGGATTCATTACTTCGTCCTTTCTTTTTTAGTGTTATTAGCGATCGTTTTTGGCATTTTAGGATACCTAGTTGGACATACCGATCTTCTGTTAACTTACATCCACGTCAATGATCCTTTTGCCGTTCAAGCGATGAAAGAAAGGTATGATTGGTCCATTTTACAACTTATACCTTTTGTTTTACTAATTACAACTATTACTTTGTCTTTTAAATACTTAAAAGAAAATAAATTCATTAAATACTACCTGTCATTAGGAATTGGAATCATTGTAAGTTTGGTGAGTATCAATGCGCTTGTCGTGCCGAAAATTGAGGACATTTCACAAGGAGCAGCCATTGATTTTTACAAGCGTCATCAACACGAAGATGCTTATTTTTGTACCTTGGGATTTAAATCCTACGCACATCTCTTCTATGGCAATACTCGTCCCGGAAACGAAGTAACACAAGACGAAAAAGCAGTAGCAACAGGTATCTTATCCAAGCCTGCCTACTTTGTTGCGAAAATTCAACAAAAACAAGAATTCATGTCCAATTATCCCGATCTTCAATTAATCGGTGAAAAAGGAGGATTCGTGTTTTTTAAACGGACAACTGGGATTAGATGTAAGTTTAAGAAGAATGATTAATTTTGAGGAATCAAAAACATAGACATGCCAAAAATTTCAGATAAGGCCGTTCAGATGCCAGCTTCTCCGATCCGCAAACTTGTTCCATATGCTGAAACAGCAAAGAAAGCAGGTAAAATCGTTTATCATTTAAACATTGGTCAACCGGACATTGAAACGCCTGAAACAGCGTTAAATGCCATTCATAATTTAGATCGCAAAGTACTGGAAGGAATACAGTCACTCTGCTGGATTCGAGAGCTACAGAAATAAACTTGCACTATCTTACCAAAAAAGTGGGATTCCTGTAAACAGTGAAGATATTTTAATCACGACAGGTGGATCAGAAGCCTTGATTTTTGGATTCATGTGTACCTGTGATCCAGGTGATGAAGTCATCATTCCAGAGCCGTTTTACGCGAACTACAATGGATTTGCCGTAACAGCAGGATTGAATGTTGTTCCAGTTGCATCATCCATTGAATCCGGATTTGCCTTGCCTCCTGTGGAAGAATTCGAAAAGAAAATAACGTCCAAAACAAGAGCAATTGTTATTTGTAACCCAGGTAATCCAACAGGATACTTGTATTCACAAGAAGAATTAGAGCAATTACGTGAAATCGTTTTGAAACATGACCTATATTTATTTGCGGATGAAGTTTACCGCGAATTTTGCTACGATGGTGCGATTCCATTTTCAGTAATGAATTTAAAAGGAATCGAAGAAAATGTAATCATGATCGATTCCGTTTCTAAACGCTATTCTATGTGTGGCGCACGCATCGGTGCCTTAATCACCAAAAACAAAGAAGTGATGAGTGCCGTTGATCAAATTGCTGCTGAAGCGGCATTAGATACGCCACAATCCTATTTCGATGATGTTGTCAGTGAATATGTTGCGAGAAGAAACATCATGGTGGACGGACTAAACAGCATCCCAGGTGTGTTTTGTCCAAAACCAAGTGGTGCATTCTATTGTGTAGCG
>JBEDJV010000202.1:0-3354 GCA_041172545.1 Bacteroidota bacterium
CGGCAACCGTCAAAAAGCCGGCGGCGAAAAAACCAGTGGTGGTGAAAGCAAAAAAGGATTCATTATTCTCCTTTTCTCGGTTTCCGCAGCGATTTCTCGTCCCTTCTCTGGTAAAATTGCGGACATCGTTGGACGAAAATGGGTTATGTACGCAGGAGTCATTTGTTCCTTCATTATCTGTCTTTGTTATTCCTTTGTTGATTCGATTGCGTTTTTTCTCACACTGCGTTTTTTACATGGATTCAGTGCTGGATTTGCGCCAACGGGTGCAACGGCTTTGTTAACGGATGTCATTCCCAACGATTCACGCGGAAACGCGATGGGGATTTGGGGAACGTTTATCTCTCTTGGAATCGGTGTTGGACAGTCACTCGGTTCGTGGATTTACCAGGCTTTTGGCTTTGACACCCTATTTATGTCCGCAGCATTCATCACCTGCATCTCCTTTGTCATGATCAGCATCGCACAAGAAACACTGACGAAACGTGAGAAAATAAACGCAAGGCACTTGCGCATCACTTGGAAAGATGTCTTTGAACCAAACGTTCTTCCCGCTGCATTCGTCATGTTTTTAACAGCAATTTGCTCAGGCATCATCTTCGTAGTGACTCCGGACATCTCCGGCATGTTGCACATTGAGAACAAAGGATTCTTCTTTGGATTTTATGTCATCTCGACCATCGTGATTCGCTTGTTAACCAGTTCCGTTTCGGATCGCATTGGACGACCACAAACCTTAATCATTGGCGTGTCCATTTTAATTACCAGCATGATTCTCATTGCCACCGTGGACAGCAAAGTCTCGTACATTGTGGCGGCGATTGTCTTTGGTTTTGCTACGGGAATGTCGAGTCCGACCTTGTTTGCTTGGACAGCCGACTTATCTCACAAGGACCGACGTGGTGTTGGGGCAGGAACCATGTTTCTCGCCTTGGAATTCGGCATCATCGCTGGATCCCTGATTACTTTGATGGTCTACGACAATAGTCCGACGGGCGTTTACCGTGCTTTTCTCATTGGTGCAACATCAGCACTCGTAGCATTAGGACTGTTGATCTACATCACTGTCAAACAACAACGGAAACGAAACTCGTAGTTTATTTATTAGCAGAAACCACTGATTCTTCATGCTTGTTCAAATAACGGCGCATGAAATAATGTCCCAAATAAATCAACGGCGTTAAACTGACGGCAATGATTAATTTCAAGATGTAATTCGTTGGCGCAACGGACATATACGTTCCAAAACTCATTTTTCCCGGAAGCACGAATCCCACGTACAATACGATGTACGAATCGAATAATTGTGAAATAATGGTACTTCCCGTACTTCGCAACCAAATAAAGCGATTTCCTGTACGATGCTTGATTTTATCAAACAAGAAAGCATCCAATAACTGAGAAACGAGGAAAGCACAAATACTTCCAACGATAATCATCTGCGATTGTCCAAATACTTTCAAGTAGGATGCATTGTCCGCCAAGTCAGAACCAGGAATTTCGTACGCAGGAATCGCCAAAGAAATACCGACGATGATGAAACAGTACGCGATGAGTCCGGCAGTGATCCACGACAAGCGTCGAACTGCTTTTTGTCCATAGAATTCGTTCATTAAATCCGTCAACAAGAATACAATGGGCCATGGAAGAATGCCAATTATCGTCGCAAAGGGTCCAAAGTGATTGCCAAATAGGTTGAATTCGATGGGAACTTGAATGAGCTTGTTGCTCATTAATTCGGCTGTCACGGCATTGGTAATGAACAATCCGGCAAGGATGATGAATAACCAATTGCGTCTTTCGCTGAGGATTTCTACTTTCACGTGCGTTGTTTTTATTCAAAAGTAACGAATTACGCACATGAATGTTCATCCCTTGTTTATCCGCCGTAATCTAAACGCTTCGTTTTCACGTAGCGACGAATGTAGTATTCGGAGGTTTTGAAGTTATCAATACGCACACCTCCATTAGCGGAATGAATGAATTTAATGGCTGATGGCGTCACTTCAATCACCATTGCAACATGTCCGACAACCGTCGAATTGACATTACTTCCTTTAAAGAACATCAAGTCACCTGGTTGAATATCAGACAGTTTAATTGTCTCACCTAACTCAGCCAATCCATAACTCGTCCGAACCAGAGAGAATCCAAAATTCCCAAAGATGTAATTGATGAATCCAGAACAGTCGAATCCAGATGGCGTTGTTCCACCATAGCGATATGGAACACCTAAAAACGTTTTTGCGTAGGAAATGATCGCATCCGCTTTGGGATTCGGGGGACGAACTTTAAATGTCGTATCCGTTACTTTGGCTTTCAAGGAATCATCAGGGACTACTTGTGCAAAGCTGTTGTTTATCGAACACCACACAAAAAGAACTAAAAATGTATGTAGAAAACGCATTTTCATCTTTCGATTGCAAAATTATAACTATTTTCGGAAACTAATTCAAGTAACAAGGTGCCAATAATTGATATTCAACAACTTAGCAAACTCTACTATTCCATTGGGGAAGTAGCGGAATTACTCGATGTAAACGCTTCATTATTAAGATTTTGGGAGAAGGAATTTAAATTCGAAATCTCTAAAAAGAACGCCAAAGGAAACCGATTATTCTCGGTAAAAGAAATTGAGAAAATCAACCGCATCTATCATTTTGTGAAAATTGAGGGCTATACCTTGGATGGAGCGAAGAAAGCGCTCAGATCTAAAACCGTTCCAACGATTGCCATTGAAACGTCAACTGATCATACAGAAGTCCTTCGTAAATTGGAAAACATCAAAGCGCGTTTAATTCAATTGAAAGCGAATATACCTTCCTCGGATCAAGTAGAAGTGAATGCGCCAGTCTTCGAACAAAAACCAATTCCAAGCATCGCTCCAGCAACGAAAAAACCGGCTGCTCCTAAATCATCCGCAACGGACATGCCGACTTTGTTCGACTAGAACACGTATCCAAACGATAATTTCGGATAAACATTCGTTTTCCAATCTCCTGTATTCGCGTACGCTCCAAAACGCGTGAAGATTCCGAACCCCATACTTGATTGTCCACTGACGTATAATCCATTGAACAAGAGGCCCGCTTCGTGGAATCCTTTATCCATGGTATTAAACGACAAGTTATGTGCACTTTGATTAGACATCGTTCCATAACCAAAAGCATAATGCACGCCGAATTGCGGCTCGTTCCATTTGGCTTTCGTACGTTGCGCATTCCAGATGTACCGGAGAAAGACATTCACTTGTTGTTGATGGTAGAATTCGGTGACGTTCACCGTTTCAAAGGTATTGGCAATTGAAATCGAACGTTTGACATAAGAAGCATGAACGGCTTGTTGGTACAATAA
>JBEDJV010000203.1:0-4855 GCA_041172545.1 Bacteroidota bacterium
TTTTATACCCTTACGGGTACGTTTTTAAATCTATACTCACAATATAATGTGATTTTGAATCATATTATGCGTCAATAACCATTTAAAACACCAATTATCACATTATAGTGTGATATTTTTGCTTATTTCCATAATCATTTGTACTTTTGACACATAAATCACACTATAATGTTAGTTAAGGATCTAGGTGAAGCAATAAAAGACAGGCGTAAGGAGTTGGATATCACACAGCCACATTTGGCAGAATTGGCAGAAATCAGCATAAACACCTTGTACAAATTAGAGAAAGGACAAGGAAATCCTACGGTAGAAGTGATTCTAAAATTGGCCAATGTACTTGGAATGGAATTTACCTTTAGTGTAAAAAAGAAACCATAACTAAATGCGAACATTAGAAATATACCGAAATGGAATTTTGGCGGGACTGCTCATCGAAGAACATCGTAAGAAGTATGTTTTTAGATATGATGAGAAGTATTACATCAATGACAATAATCCTGCGATCAGCTTAACACTGCCTATGACACAAAAAGAATATAGCAGTGAATGCTTGTTTCCGTTTTTCTTTAATATGTTGAGTGAAGGTGTAAATAGAAAATTACAAAGCCTACAGTTGAAAATAGACGAGGAAGATAATTTTGGATTACTTGCTGCCACAGCACAATATGACACCATCGGGGCGATTACCGTAAATCCTATCCAAGTAACATGAACCTAAAAGAACTAAATTATTGTCCTGGGACATTGGCTGAAGGTTTCTCAACGTATAGTCCGAGTTGCATTCGAAACTTATTCTACGGAAAAAAAGTTAAGCACATTTTACCGTATGATCAGCCACAATTGAATGAAGAAGTAGCGGGTCTATTTATCGAAAATCGAAAACGAATATCTATTTCAGGGGTTCAGGAAAAATTGAGTTTGGTGCTAGAGAAAAATGTATTGCGTTTAACAAAAGAAGGTGAACAAGGTACCTATATTCTTAAACCGATGCCTCGAGACCTAAAAAAAGTGGATCAAGTTCCTGCGAACGAACATTTGACCATGCAAATTGCGAAGCAAGTCTACGGATTAAACACCGCAGAAAACGCCATGATTTTCTTCACAAATGGTTCTCCTGCCTATATTACCAAACGATTTGATGTGAAAGAAGATGGCACAAAATGGGGCAAAGAGGATTTTGCAACACTAGCCGGAAAAACAACAGACAATGCCGGACCAAATTTCAAATATGAATTCAGTTACGAAGAAGCCGGCTTGTTGATACAAAAATATGTTTCGGCCTGGCGCATCGAAATTGAAAAATATTTCTCACTGGTACTATTCAATTTTCTATTCTCCAATGGAGATGCGCACTTGAAAAATTTCTCCTTATTAGAGTCCTCCAAAGGAGATTATCTCTTAAGTCCTATTTATGATTTATTGAATACTAAAATGCATGTCGATGATTCAGATTTTGCCTTAGACAAAGGACTATTCGCTGATGAATTTAAAAGTGAACAATACAAGAAAAGCAACCACCCAAATAAAATTGACTTTGTTGAATTTGGACGTCGCATCGGAGTTTCAGAAAATAGAATTGAAAAGCTAATGACTCCGTACCTTGAAAAGCAAGCATTTATGGAAACATTAATAAACCGTTCATTCTTAACTGACGCCAACAAGAGAGGCTATTTAATGATGTACCAAACCAAAAGGAATTATCTTATTGGTTAAATTGGGGGACTTTGAGTTACTTTCCAATACATGAATTGATAACAAAAGATAAAACCTGTATCCCTTTACCAGAGCGGTTTTTCGAAATTTTCGCGAGCAACAAATGAGCAACTACTCATCAGATTTCGACATTGTTGAGCTACAAATGAGCAACAAAAAAGAACGATAAAACGAAGATAAATTAATTTTCGAACAGTTGTATTTTGTTATCGATTTTTCCCGTTTTCAACCAACCGAAAAGCTCGCTTAGTTTGTTCTATCTCGCCATTGCTGATGCCATGTTTCCTGGCAAGGGTTCGCCAGTGTGAAATTTCTTGCTGCATCTCTTGTAAGATACATTCTGCTCTGTCACTTTTCAAGTGATACAAAGGAGCAGTTTCTATAGCTAACGTGAGGTCTAACTCGTTGCTATTTTCAGAAATATTCAAGGTTAAACCATGACCCAATTCATTGGGGTTCATATCGTACGCTGGAGATAAGCGCCATCCTTCGTCAGTGAGAATAAACCCATGGTTTCGCAAATGATCATCTGTGTTCGATACCAATATATTAAATGCCACTCGTCGCCATAACTGTTCTAAATCTTCTTTTGCTTCAGGACAATTTTGCATGATAAAACCAACCAAATCAAGGTATCCAACACCTTCTGCATGATCAGCTCCATCTTGTAAACCTAACAAAGTCATTGCCGATGCAAAATGAATACGCCGATAGTCATTTGATCGATCAAATCGTTTGGATAAAAATGTATGATGCTTACCTGAAAACTTTTGCAAATGGGCTTCCGAAACCTGAATACCACAGGCTTTGGCTAATTCGTGCAATACCATTTCCCAAGCACCCGCATTTTTGTTATCTCTTGAACTTGGAAATTTTGCTATCCATAAATGTCCTTTATCATCTATCACACTGGCTTTCGGTCTTGCGCCTCCTAATGAGGATCCTGGATCAATCAATACACTTAACCATTGCGCATATTCAGGGTCGTTCATGGCATCATCACGTTCTAGCTGCAAACTAGCATGCTCTAGTTCACGAAGTGATGTCCATGGTGGCGTTGCCATTTTCTTCTGGTCATTCATGAAAACCCCATCTTCACTCAATTTAAATCTCACTCCACCCATTCGATGTCCGTCAAAAACACCCAATAAAAAATCACTTTCAAAAAGTGTTCTTTCGTCTCGTCCTTCTTGCTTTGCTTGCCATGCTTCTCTTCTTCGCATCAATAGCCTACCCCAACGGTCGGGTGATGAATCAAGGAAGATCCCAAAGTTGTTTTTCTCTTCAGGTAAATATTGTTTTCCCTTGTAAAACCCCAATTGTGGATCCAAGAGTAAAATTGGGTTTTGAGCATTCACCCAAGTCTCCGTATACTCAAATGAAAATACCTCTTTTCCTCGCACACGTTGTGAAGTCAAAAAACCCATTAATTGAGCTTCTTCCAAGAACTCCCAATCTGCATAAACCCATATCTTCGTTTGGTTTTGCTTCATGACTTTTTCGTTTGTTTTGGTGCGCGTTTATTGCTTACAATTCCAGCATCTTGCAATTTTCTTCCTAAAGGATCAGCTGCTGCAACCATGGTTAAATCTTTTTCTAAGCCTAACACAAAGAGTACTTGCAAATAGCTCCCAATGGCGACCGTAGAGCTGCCTTGTTCGATATTATAAATAGTTTTTCTGCCAAGTCCCGTGCGCTCAGCAATTTGCTCTGCGCTCAATTTACGGCGCAAGCGAGCTAACAGAATATGTTCACCTAGATTTTTTAAAATCTTCATGTTTTTAGGTAATATTGCTGGTGTCGACTTCATATAACTTGTCTTATAAAGGACAAATGTAATCTATTTTATCCGTTTTATGACAAGTTATAAGTATATTGTTTTATGTAAAGAAAATCCATGTTTATTCATATCGTTCCCTTCCAGTATGTTTTTTTAGGGATTTATACACAAAATACTTCCGAAACCAACAAATATTTTTTGACCCATCCGAGATACAAATGAGCAACAAAAGGGGTGCAAAATGCCCCAAAAGACGAAAAATTACAGGAAGCCTAAAAATGCAAAAAACCCTTGACTAGCAAGGGTTTTGTTTGTCTTTTGTTATGGATTGTTATCGTTGTTTATCGGTGTTTATTTGCCAATACAAAACTTACTAAAAATAGACCCAAGTATATCCGTATCCACATCAATGTGGCCCGTGATGTTTCCGAGGTGACGCATCGCTGTACGGATGTCCATCGCGATGAAGTCGCCCGTGGTGCCGATGTGTAGTCCTTCTTGGGCTTTGCTTAAGGCCTCGTCGGTTTTTTGCAAGGACTCATGGTGACGTGCGTTGGAGACAATCGTTTCTTCTTGGATCTTGAAATCGCCCAATACTTTCTCGACCAATTGGGACTTCAATTCTGAAATGCCGACTCCCGTCAGTGCGCTGATTTGTAGGCTGTCCGTTAAACGAGACGTGTCTAAATCGATTTTGTTTGTTAAAAGCAACACGTGCTTCTCTGGGTGTTTTTCACGTAGATCGTGCACCCACGCTTCGGTTTCGTCGAGGTTCTCGGAATCGGAAGCATCGGCCAAACAAAGGACAATCTTCGCTTGTTGGATTTTCTGCTGTGAACGTTCAATGCCTAAAGCTTCAATCGTTTCGGTAGTCTCACGAATTCCTGCTGTATCAATTAAACGAAATAATATTCCGTCGATGTTTAATGTTTCTTCGATGACGTCGCGGGTTGTTCCTGCAATGTTGGAAACAATCGCGCGTTCTTCGCCAAGAAACTGATTCAACAAGGTGCTTTTTCCAGTATTCGGTGCGCCAACAATCGCCACTGGGACACCATTTTTGATGGCATTTCCCAATTCGAAGGAAGAAGCTAAACGTCTGACCATCTGCAGGACTTCCGCTACCATCTTGTTCAAAGCCGTGCGGTCTGCAAACTCGACATCCTCCTCGGCAAAATCCAATTCCAATTCGATCAATGAGGCAAAGTGAATCAACTTCTCACGTAATTCTTGCAATTCACTGGAAAAGTTTCCTCGCAATTGCTTCAAGGCAATTTCATGTGCGTTTTTCGACTGCGAAGCAATCAAATCAGCTACCGCTTCTGCTTGAGAAAGGTCCATGCGTCCGTTCAAAAAGGCACG
>JBEDJV010000204.1:0-3973 GCA_041172545.1 Bacteroidota bacterium
AAAGGAATGTATTACGTTCCACGTGTGGACAAGGAAGTCATCGAGCAATACAAAGAGGATATCATTGTCCTTTCCGGAAATTTATATGGGGAAATTCCAAATTTAATCCTCAATGTTGGTGAAAATCAAGCCGAAGATGCGTTGCTTTGGTGGAAACAGCAGTTTGGTGCGGACTTTTACATTGAATTGAGTCGACATCAGTTGGAAACGGAGGATCGCGTGAATCCGATTTTAGTCCAGTTGGCACGTCAACACGATGTAAAAATTGTAGCGACCAACAATACATATTACCTGAATCGCACGGATGCACAGGCGCATGACTTGGTGGAAACGCCGAAAGGTAAAGGACGTGGATTTCGCTATGGCTTGGAAAATGATCAGTATTATTTCAAGTCCACCGAAGAAATGGTTTCTCTTTTCGCCGACTTACCAGATGCCATTTTAAACGTACAGGAAATCATTGAGAAATGTGAACCTTATCCATTGGCTCGTGAAGTACTTTTGCCAGCCTTTGATATTCCCGCAGAGTTTATTTCGCCGGAGGATGCCTTGGATGGTGGAAAGCGCGGTGAAAATGCATTCCTGCGTCACCTCACGTATGAAGGGGCAAAAAAACGCTACAAGGTAATTACGCCGGAAATTCAAGAACGCATTGATTTTGAGTTGGCAACAATTGAGAACACGGGATATCCGGGTTACTTTTTGATTGTTCAGGATTTTTGTCATGCCGCACGAGCAATGAACGTGTCTGTCGGACCTGGACGTGGATCAGCGGCGGGATCAGCAGTTGCATATTGCATACAATACTCTTTGAGCGTTTCTTGAATCCAGACCGTGTTTCCATGCCGGATATCGATATTGACTTCGATGACGAGGGACGTGGACGTGTCATCGACTATGTGATCAACAAATACGGTGCGAACCAAGTAGCGCAAATCATCACGTATGGAACGATGGCGGCAAAATCAGCGATACGAGACACGGCTCGAGTGATGAATTTACCGCTTCCTGAAGCGGATCGATTAGCCAAGTTAATACCGGATATTTCATTGAAGAAATTATTTTCTTTCTCGGAAACGGAATTAATTGATAAACTAAAAAATCAAGAAGCGGTTGCGAATGCGAAAGAATTGCGACGAATTGCGGCTGGATCAGATTTACAAGGACGCGTGTTGCAGAAAGCAACAGAGATTGAAGGATCTGTTCGAAATACCGGAATTCATGCCTGTGGGGTGATTATCACACCAGATGATTTAACCAATTTCGTTCCGGTGGCAACAGCGAAGGACTCCGACATGGTGTGTACGCAGTACGATAACTCGGTAGCAGAATCCGCGGGCTTGCTGAAAATGGACTTCCTGGGCTTAAAAACACTAACCTTGATTAAGGATGCTGTCCGATTGGTGAAAGAGAACAAAGGAGTTGAGTTGGATCCAGATGAGTTTCCGATTGATGACGAATTGACGTATGCCTTATTCCAACGAGGAGAAACGGTTGGGATTTTCCAATACGAGTCCCCCGGAATGCAAAAACACTTAAAGGAATTAAAACCGACGGCTTTTGCAGATTTAATTGCGATGAATGCCTTGTATCGTCCCGGTCCAATGGAATACATTCCGTCCTACTGTAAACGTAAACATGGTGAGGAGGAAATCATTTACGATCTAGCTGATTGTGAGGAATACTTAAAAGAAACATACGGAATTACCGTTTACCAAGAGCAAGTAATGCTTTTGTCACAAAAGTTAGCAGATTTCACCAAAGGTGAAGCGGATACCTTGCGTAAGGCGATGGGTAAGAAAGACCGAAAGGTACTGGATAAAATGAAGCCGACCTTTATTGAACGTGCAAGTGCTAAAGGACACAAATCGGATACCTTAGAAAAAATCTGGAAGGACTGGGAAGCGTTCGCCTCCTATGCCTTTAACAAATCTCACTCGACTTGTTACGCATGGGTGGCTTATCAAACCGCTTACTTGAAAGCCAATTATCCGGCTGAATACATGGCGTCCGTTTTGAGTAACAACATGAACGACATCAAACAAGTGTCCTTCTTCATGGAAGAATGTCGCCGAATGGGTGTTCCTGTTTTAGGTCCAGATGTGAACGAATCTAGTTTTACCTTCGCGGTGAATAAGGTTGGAGCCATCCGTTTTGGACTTGGAGCGGTGAAAGGCCTTGGATCTGCACCGGTAGAAGCCATTGTAGAAGAGCGTAAAAACGGACCATTTACTTCCATTTTTGATATGACGAAACGCATTAGTTTGCGTGTTTGTAACAAGCGTGCATTTGAAAGTTTGGCATATGCTGGAGGATTGGATTCCTTTCCAGGAGTACACCGCGCCCAGTATTTCGCAATGGATCCGAGTGGAAGGAGCTTCTTGGAAAATGCGGTGCGTTATGGTGCCAGTTTTCAAGAGCAGGAAAATTCTGCACAGGCTTCTATGTTTGGAGATTCAACGGGAACAAGTATGCCAGAGCCACAGGTGCCAAAATGTGAAGAATGGCCGGCAATTTATAAATTGAATCGCGAGAAAGAAGTGGTGGGAATCTTTATTTCTGGACATCCGCTCGATGATTTTAAAATTGAAATCGATTCATTTTGCACAGGAAATATTTCGATGTTGAATGATTTAAGTCAATACATGGGAAGAGACATTCTCATTGCTGCCATTGTAACGAATGCCGAGCATCGTTTCACAAAGCATGGAGATGGCTTTGGTACCCTAACAGTGGAAGATTACCAAGATGCATTTCGCTTAAATTTATTCAAGGAAAATTACCTAAAGTTCAAGCATTTTATGGAACCTGGAACTTTCATCACGATGAAAGGAAGAATCGAAGTGCCACGCTACCGTCAGCAAGCAGAATTTGTCGTTCACAGCATCGATTTATTGCAAGATTTGCGAGAGAAACGTACGAAGAGTCTTCATTTGAAATTCTCCTCCAAAGAAGTAGACCATTTAATGATTGACAAGTTAAACGAGTTGTTCAACCAAAATCAAGGGTCTTGTCAATTGCATTTCACCGTATACGATCCTATTGAGGGATACGAAGTGAATTTACCATCAAGAAGTGTAAAGATTCAACCATCTTCCGCTTTATTCAAAGAATTGTCTAAGCTGGATGTTGATTTCAGGTTGAATTAATGGACAAAAAAAAAGCTTCCAATTAGGAAGCTTTTTTTTTACAATATCGTTAATTATTCTTCTGTACCTTCTACTGGAACAAGGATACGTCCACAGTGCTCACATACGATAATTTTCTTTTTTGTTACGATGTCCAATTGACGTTGAGGTGGGATTTTGTTAAAACATCCACCACAAGATCCACGCATTACTTGAACAACTGCTAATCCGTTTTTCGCGTTTTCACGAAGACGGTCGTAAGCAAATACCAAACGAGATTCGATTTTCTTTTTAGCATCATCCGACGCTTTCATTAAACGATCTTCGTCTTTTTGAGTCTCGCTAATGATGGCATCTAATTCAGATTGCTTCAAATCTAAGTCACCTTGTTTTGAATTTAAACGTTCTGTTGCTTCTGTCAACGTTTCGTTTTTCAAATCAATTTTGTAACGTGATTCTTTCGTCTTTTTCTCGTGTAATTTAATTTCCAATTCTTGGAATTCAATTTCTTTAGAAAGCGATTCAAACTCACGGTTGTTACGTACGTTGTTTTGTTGTTCTTTGTACTTAAGAATCGCGGCTTCAGCATCTTTCGTTGCAATTTTACGGTCAGAAATTTCTGTTTCTAACTCTTGCATTTCGTCGTTGATTTTTCCAACACGTGTTGTAAGCCCGCTGATTTCATCTTCCAAATCTTGAACTTCTAAAGGAAGTTCACCACGAATGGTACGAATTCGGTCGATTTCAGAATCAATTTTTTGAAGCTCAAAAAGTGCGTCCAATTTTTGTGTGATGGTCACCTCTTTTTTTGTTGCCGTTGCTGCCATATTCTATAGATAGTTAAT
>JBEDJV010000205.1:0-3288 GCA_041172545.1 Bacteroidota bacterium
CATTTACAGCAGGCTCTGTTTCTATTACAACTTCGAACACTGGTCCATATTGTGAGGGCTCAACCATTCAATTAAACGCAACTACTGGAGCAAATAGCTATTCATGGGCTGGTCCTAATGGATTTACGTCTACTTTGCAAAATCCAATTATACCGAACTGTACGGCAGTAAACGCAGGAGTTTATACCTTAACATATGATGCGGGGGGATGTATTTCTACTAGCACAACGACTGTTATAGTAAACATCCCAGTGAACCCAACATTTAATCAAATTGCTCCGATGTGTCAAAACGCAACGGTACCAAATTTATCTACCATTTCAACGAATGTTCCTGCAATACAAGGAACATGGAATCCAGCGTTGGTATCTTCAGCAGTTGTAGGAACACAAACATATACCTTCACACCAAATGCTGGAGTTTGTGCCAATGTAGCAACCATGAACATTCAAATCTTGCCAAATGAGCAAGTAACATTTAATCAAATTAGTCCTTTCTGTATTGGTGACACACCATCAGCATTGCCTGCGACTTCTACAAACAATATTGCCTATACAGGAACATGGAGTCCAGCAACTATTTCTACAGCGGTTGCAGGAACTGCGACGTATGTCTTTACTCCTACTGCTGGACAATGTGCATTAGCGAATTCCATGGACATCGTTACGTATGCCTTGACAACTCCGAACTTCAATCAAATGGGTCAGATTTGTCAATACGAAGCAAATGTGGTCATTCCTACAACGGCGTTGAACACAACACCATTCATCAATGGTCCATTGATTACAGGTTCTTGGAATAATCCAACGGTAATTACCGGAACACCAGGAACGTCAAATTATACCTTTACACCAGCCCCAGGACAATGTGCTTCGACATACACGATGCCGATTACGGTTGATCCATTGATCATCCCTGCATTAACGCAAGTTCCACAGTTGTGTCAGAATGATGCGAACCCAGTTCTTCCGTTGGTAACGAATAACGTACCAGCCATTACAGGAACATGGAATCCACCATTAATTGACACATCCATCCCTGGAATCTTCACATACACATTTAGTTCAGATGCTGGACAATGTGGTGACACTATCGACATGACCATTACAATTGTTCCTGCTGTTCCACCGCAATTTGTGGCTGATACCTTAACAGGTTGTAATCCATTGAATGTGACTTTATCTACACCTCCGGTTCTTGGCGCGATTTACACATGGTATTGGGGAGGAACACAAATCGGACAAGGAAGCACATTCAGCTACCAGTTTGATCAAAGTGGTTACCACGATATTACTTTAGAGTACGATTTATTGGGTTGTATTGAAACAACGACATATAACGACTACATCTACATGGAAAGCTATCCACTTGCTTCGTTCTCTTCTGTGCCAAGTAGTTTAACAGAGACAACGCAAGCCATTCAATTCATGAATTCAAGTGTGGGTGGAACAACGTATACTTGGGACTTTGACGATTCATACACTTCAACGGAATCTGATCCAAATCACATGTATGTTGGGGTAACGGAAAACCTACTGGTAACCTTAACAGCATACACGCCACTCGGATGTTCGGATGAATACGTGATTTCAATTCCGGTAATTGCTGATCCAATTTACTATGTAGCGAATACCTTCACACCAGATGAAGATGAGCACAACCAAACATGGCAAGCCATCTTTACAACTGGATTCGATCCATTTGCATTTAGTTTAACGGTTTACGACCGTTGGGGAGAAGTGGTATGGGAGACACACGATGCTGCTGAAGCATGGGACGGAACTTACGGAGCACTTGGAACGAAAGTCCCTGCAGGAATCTACACTTGGAGAATGCAATACGAACCAAAAGAAAATGACGACCGCAAAGTGGTAACTGGTCACTTGAATTTGATTCGATAAGATTCGATACATACAATGACAAAAAAGGCGCTAGTGATAGCGCCTTTTTTGTTGTATTCATTTCTTATCTAGATCGAAGACTATTTCTTTCTAAAGAAAATCTTCACTGGAACTCCTTCAAAGTCAAATTTCTCTCTCAAACGATTCTCAAAGAAACGTTTGTAGGAATCTGGAACGTATTGTGGTAAGTTACAGAAGACCGCAAATGCTGGTGCATGCGTCGGTAACATTTGTATAAACTTAATCTTGATGTATTTCCCTTTCACTGCTGGAGGAGGAGTTTGAGCAACAACTTCAAGCATTACTTCATTCAACTCATGGGTAGCAATTTTACGTGTGCGGTTTTCGTTCACGCGCATGGCAGTTTCCAAGGCCTTGTGAATGCGTTGCTTCGTAAGAGTAGAAGTAAAAATGATTGGAACATCATTAAATGGCGCTAATTGCTCGCGAAGATTCGCCTCGTATTCGAGCATGGTATTGTGGTCCTTCTCCACTAAATCCCATTTATTCACCAAAACAACCACTCCTTTTGAGTTCTTTTCAATCATGTAGAAAATACTCAAATCTTGCTTTTGCAGTCCTTCTGACGCATCCATCATAAACAAACAGACATCTGAGTTTTCAATCGTACGCACCGAGCGTAAAACGGAATAATACTCAATGTCCTCCGTCACTTTCGCTTTCTTGCGGATTCCAGCTGTATCAATGAGTAAAAAGTCGAAACCAAAAGCCTTGTAACGCGTGTGAATGGAATCACGTGTCGTTCCAGAAATATCCGTCACAATGTTGCGGTCTTGTCCGGTGAATGCGTTCACCATTGAGGATTTACCCACATTTGGACGACCAACAATCGCAATTCTTGGCAAACTATCTTCCTCACGGATCGATTCATCTTCTTTATTGAAGTACGTAACCAATTTGTCCAAGATTTCTCCTGTTCCACCGCCATTTGTAGCGCTCAGATCAAAAACTTCACCTAGTCCAAAGGAATAAAATTCAGAAGAAAGTCCAACGCGCTCTGTGTTATCCACTTTATTGGCAGCGATCATACACGGTTTCTTGCTTTTTCGAAGCAATTGTGCAACGGTTTCATCCATTTCCACAATTCCAGTCATGACATCCACCATGAAAATAATCACGGTTGCTTCTTGAATTGCTAATTCAACTTGTTTGCGAATTTCACCTTCGAAGATATCTTCTTTTACGGTTGCATATCCACCAGTATCGATAACAGAAAACTGGTATCCATTCCATTCTGACTTTCCGTAAATTCGGTCTCTTGTCACCCCACTTACTTCCTTAACAATGGCATCACGGGATTCCGTCAAGCGATTGAAAAGCGTTGATTTTCCAACATTTGGACGTCCAACGATTGCTACTATATTAC
>JBEDJV010000206.1:0-3286 GCA_041172545.1 Bacteroidota bacterium
CTTGTTTGCTACGAGAGCTGATGCTAGTGTTGAATTCACATCACCAGGCACGATCATTAAATCTGGTTTTCCGATTTCTAAAATCAGTTCACTCAATTTGCTCATCATGCTAGAAAACTGATCCACAACCGAGTTGGAAGAAGCAGCGAGCATGTAGTCTGGTTTTAATCCAAATTCTTCAAAAAAGACTTCGGACATATTTCGATCCCAGTGTTGTCCGGTATGAACAATCTCGACTTGCAAGTCCGGATATTTACCGATCAGTTCCTTAAAACGTGTTACTTTGATGAAATTCGGACGAGTTCCAACGATGATGAGTATTTTCTTTACCAAGACTTTCTAATTTTTAACCAAAATTAACAATTGTCCTGCATTAATTGTCATTATTCCCATTCGGACAGAAAAACTAAATTCAAGCTGAAACCAAGTCCAAAAAAAATAGTGTTGTTTGTGAAAATCGGGTTTGAAATATTTTGTAATTTAGGACGAACAAATCGAACTTAAAACGAAAAGAAATGAAAAAAACAATGATCTTAGGAGCCTTTGCTTCACTTTTGATGGTGTCTTGCGCGAAAGATTACTCTTGTAAATGTGTAACGACTGAATCGACAACTGGTGCAACGAATACCCAAACCTCTGTAATCAATGGTAAGAAAAAAGATGCACAAGCAGCATGTGAAGCGCAATCTGTAACAGTTGCTACTGTTGTTAAATCATGTGGATTAGAATAAAATCTACCAAACAATAATTCAAAGGGGGCTGTTGCCCCCTTTTTTATTTAATTTCTCCCTATGAATTTCTTCGAATCCATTTTTCTCGACCTTGGTCTTTCTTGGACCACTTCAAAACTTATCCCGTACATCTTAATGTCATTATTGGGATTTGTGTTCGTCTATACGTTTCACAATCGCATTCAACAGAAGTGGAAGAAATGGACCATTATGTCGATTTTAGCCGTTTTACCATTCAGTATTTATTTCTCCATATTCCCGATCTTTACCGGTGATTTTGTGAATAACCATTATTCACCTGAACAGTTGTGTACTTTTCCAAAAAAAACACTTTTAACCGTTGTTGTTCTTCCCGGTTGTCCGTATTGTCATGAAACCGTTCGATTTATAAATGAGTTACTCGAAAGGGAACCCACATTAAACATTCGCTACATGGTTGTTGCAGAGACAAACACACCCCTGTTTGCTTTTCGTCAAAAATTGTCGAAACGAATTCGCGTGGAGAAGTCTGTGAAACCAAAAGATTGGATCATGATGGCTAGAGGTGGATTTCCGACAATGATCCTAAGCGAAAACCATAAAATAGTTTACGCGTGGGAGAATGGCCAATTCGGTGTCAGGGCCATTGATGATTTCATTCAACGTTCGAAATAGTTTATACTTCGTCGTTCACTTCAATTTTACGATTCATCCAGAAAACACCAATACACGCAAGAATCAACAAGCTTGATCCTGCGAAAGAAAGTTTACTTCCTGTTTGAAATGCTTTTGGTTCAAACTTCCATTCAATTTGATGTGAACCTTTCGGGATTTTCACCGCACGTAAGATGTAATTCGCTCGAAGCGTTTCCGTTTGTTTTCCATCCACGTAACAATTCCATCCTTCTGGATAGTAAATTTCACTGAACACCGCTAACTGATCTGTTTTACTCTTGCTCGCATAAGACAACTCCGTTGTTGCATACCTTGTTTGACGAATCGTTGCCGTTGAATCCGCTTTAATCCCCGAAACAAGTGCGCTGAATTCCTGGTGAACAATTGCTTTCTTCTTTGTATCGCAATTTGTCAGTTTGGTCATTTCTTCGTTGGCATTCTTCGCTAATTCAATCGACTGAACAAACCAAGCTGGTCCATTCGCATTGGTGTTACGAATCGCTTTCGCACTTGGATTCACGACAATGTATTTTGTATTTAGCATGTTCAAGGCTGGATTCTTGTCCGAAACGGCCATTTCATCCACACTAATCGTATCAAAAATCTGCTGCGCCATTTCCTGCGTCATGTTCATTGTAGATGCATACGCACGCAATTTGGCATTTTTCAATGCACTTACTTCCTGATTGATTTGCTGCATTTCATTCATCACATGGAAATCCACCATTTCTTGGTAACGCTTTAATTTAGCGCCGTGGTAGCCCCCAATGCTTTTATGAAAGAAACTTGTCGCCGTTTCCGCCATTGGATTCGAAAAATTCAACACACGGTAGTCTGTATTTAAATTCAAGGCACCAAACTTGGCATAAACGGAATTCATTTCTTGATCCAATGCATCTTTGTAATACACGTGATCGGCCATTTTAGCAAATATGGTTTGCTCATCTTTGGTATATGATTTCTCTCTAGCTAGAATACTCATATCTGCTGTATTCGGAACGTAGGGAATGGATGCATCCGAAGCAACCACATAACTTGACGATTGATCACCAGGAAGCTCGTTATTCAAATAGCGCTTATTCACGGAAATGTTATCGAATAAAACCAATACGATCAATCCACCAATCACCATTGCTTTTGGCAAAATAGATCGTGAAATCAACACAACGATTCCGGCTCCAAATAGAAGAAATAAAATGGACCTTCCGAGATCTGATTTATACAATTCAATACGCACATCCTCAATGGCATTTTTAATCCCACTTAAATAACCCAACTGACTTGGATCTTTGACATTTTTTGCTTGATCAGCAAACATTTTCACTTCATTATTCGTTAAGAAATCTCCAGACAAAGAAGGCACTGCATACAAAGCAATGGTAAGCAATACGAGTGATGCACTTCCAATCAACCATGCTTTTTTGTCTCCAATCAATCCTTCCTTACGGAGTAATTTATCCAAGAAAAGAACGGCTAACGCTGGAATCATTACTTGTAAAAGCGTCATGATCATTTTTGAATCGCGAAACTTATTGTACATCGGGAATTTATTTATGAAGAAATCATTGATTCCCCCAGGATCATTGGACGAAAGTAGGATCGCCAATAATCCAATGACCAAGAATGGCCATTTTAACGAATCCTTCAAGAAAATCAATCCCATGAGGAAGAAAAACAACATCACCACGCCAAAATAGAACGCTCCACCACTGAAACTTTGTCCACCCCAATAACTTGGAAAAGCAGGTTTTGATTGATCCGTATTTAATAAAATATCTGCGTATTGGTAATAATCTGGATTCGCATTGACCAATTCAACTGCTTTTTCATTATTCCCAAGTAAATCTGTTTTACCACCTTTCGCATTTGGAGCAACAAGTGAAAGCCACTCTCCCTCACCG
>JBEDJV010000207.1:0-4162 GCA_041172545.1 Bacteroidota bacterium
AAAAGACCATCTGAATTCAGACGTTTGGTTGACAGAACTTGATTCTGCATTTCAAAATTTCCCAGATTCGTCTATTGGCATATACATCCATTTACCTTTTTGCGAGTCCCTTTGTACGTTTTGTGGTTGTCATAAACGAATCACCAAAAACCATGAAGTGGAAACACCTTATATTGATACAGTTTTAAAGGAATGGCAACTGTACAAAAAACACCTACCAAAGGACATTCGAATTTCCGAATTGCATTTCGGCGGCGGAACACCAACCTTCTTTCATCCATCCGAATTAATTCGATTGTTGAAGGGGATTTTTCAACTGGATCAGATGGATCCACAAGTATGCGATTTAAGTTTCGAGGCGCACCCGAATTCAACCAGCGAATTGCATTTGCAAACGCTCTATGATTTTGGTTTTCGACGCGTGAGCTTCGGTATTCAGGATTACAATCCAAAAGTGCAAAAAGCGATTCATCGCATGCAAACATTCGAAGAAATTCAAGAAGTACATGCGCATTCGAAACGAATCGGTTATACTTCTATCAATCACGATTTAGTGTACGGTTTGCCTCATCAAAGCCTTGCTGGATTTGAGCAAACCATCGATTACACCATTCAATTACATCCCGAACGTATTGCACTTTATGGGTATGCGCATGTCCCGTGGATTAAAGGCACTGGACAACGTGGATACGATGAGAAGGATTTACCACAGGACAGCGAAAAACGTGCATTGTACGAAATGGCCTGTGAAAAATTAATTTCCAGTGGATACGTGGCCATCGGGATGGACCATTTCGCCTTACCAAGCGATACATTGGCGCAGGCATTTCATGAAAAACGTTTGCATCGTAATTTTATGGGTTATACCACGCAAACAACGAAGTTCTTACTCGGACTAGGTATGTCCGCGATTTCGGATAGTTGGACTGGCTTCGCACAAAATGACAAAACGGTCGAATCGTACCAAAATCAAATCAACAGTGGAGAATTAGCTGTTTTCCGTGGACACCTACTCAATGAATTAGAATTAGAAATCCGTGGATATATTTTGGATTTGATGTGTCACTTCGAGACAACCTTTAAAAAACAATCAGCGCATACAGATACACATGATTTCATTCTAGAAAAGCTGATGCCATTAGTCGAAGACGGACTCGTTACCGCCAATGGATCAACCGTAACAGTTACCGAAAAAGGCTATCCGTTTGTTCGAAATATCTGCATGGCTTTTGACTTAGATTTACATAACTATCAAGGTAGTAAACCTTTATTTTCAGCAACCATCTAATTATGGAAAATTGCTATCACTGTGGAGATGTTCTTCCAAGCCCGTCCATCCAACTCGATCAAAAAGAATTTTGTTGTCAAGGTTGCGCCAACGTATATTCACTGTTGAATTCGAATGCCTTGAAGGATTTTTACCAATTTGAGAAAACACCAGGAATCAAACCAAACAGAGGACGCAGCGATAAATTTCAATTTCTAGACATCCCTGAAATTCGTTCACGCTACATACAATTCGAAGATGAAAAAATTGCCCGTGTAAAATTATCCCTACCGAGCATTCATTGTTCCTCCTGTATTTACCTACTAGAGAATCTTTCCAAAATCAATGAAAACGTTCTCACTTCTCAGGTTCATTTTGCTAAAAAGGAAGCGACAATTGTTTTTGATCGAAATTCCATTTCACTTTCGGAAATTGCCGATTTATTGCAATTCATCGGTTATGAACCAGATTTTGGACGAAAAACAGAAGTAAAAGGCGTTCAAAAATCATTTTTATTAAAAATTGGACTCGCTGGATTTGCTTTCGGAAGCATTATGCTTTGGAGCGCGCCTGATTACTTTGGCATCACCCTAGACAATGTATCTTTCCGAAATTTTACGGCGTATTTATCCTTCATCGTTTCTTTACCGGTATTCCTTTATTCCGCCAACGAATATTATGTATCCGCCTATAAAGCCATACGAAGTCGAAGCATCAATTTAGATGTTCCCATTACTTTAGGGATTCTCGCACTTTATGCGCAAAGTACGTTTCAGATTTTCACGCAACAGGGTCCGGGCTACATGGATAGCTTTGCAGGATTCATTTTCTTCCTATTGATTGGAAAATGGTTTCAAAACAGAACTTACCAATCCCTCTCATTTGACCGGGATTATTCGTCGTATTTCCCAATAGCTATTCATCGTTTATCCGACAAAGGAACAGAAATTATTCCCATAGAGCAGCTCAAAGAAGGAGATCGAATTCAAGTCAGGAATGAAGAAATCATACCATGTGATAGCATTTTAATTTCCGATGAAGCGCAGTTGGACTTCAGCTTTGTTACAGGTGAATCAGCATTAGTCACCAAGAAAAAAGGAGATTTGATTTATGCTGGAGGTAAGTTAATCGGCATGAGCATCCAATTGGCTGTTAAATCAGAAACCAACCGAAGTCATTTAACGCAATTATGGAACGAAACAAAGGATAAAAAAGAATCCAACACACTCGAACGATACCAAGACCGAATTTCACGCTACTTCTTAGTCATTTTAATTATCGTTGCCGTCGTTTCAGGTATCATTTGGGCGTTCATCGATCCAAGTAAAATAATGACGGTTATCGTTTCCATTTTAATTGTTGCTTGTCCCTGTGCCCTCGCCTTATCGAGTCCTTTTACGTTGGGAAACACCTTGAGCATACTCGGAAAAAATGGATTATACCTAAAAAACACAACGGTTGTCGAGGCACTCAGTGAAATCACGACAGTTATTTTCGATAAAACAGGCACCTTGACTGATCCCATGGCTAATCATGTACATTTTTCAGATGAAAATATGACGGACGAATTATGGCACGTTTTGAGCGAACTATCAAGCCACTCAACACATCCATTGTCCAAACGAATTCATCAAAAGTTAAGAGTTAAACCGCAAGACATTCAACTGACGCATTTCATCGAACACAAGGGAAAAGGTATTCAAGCAACATACAACGGGAAATCTTATCAATTAGGAAGCTCATCATTTGTTGGAACTAATGCTTCCACTGAAAACGGCACTGTGTTGTTTGCTCAAGACGAAAAAGTAATGCAAGAAATTCAAATTAAGAGTGCTTTTCGCCCTTCGATTCCTGCGGTAATAGCCCAATTGACTGACAAACGCATTTTTGTCCTTTCAGGTGATGATGAGAAAGACTTGCCCGAATTAATCGCTCTTGGATTCCATGCGGATCAGTGTTTTTTCAAACAGGAACCAAAGGACAAAGCGGACTCAACGATGTTGGAGCCTTGGGAACAGCGAATGTCGGCATTGCATTATCCGAGGACATGTTTCGATTCACTCCCTCATCAGATGCCATATTGGATGTGAAGCACATTCAT
The DNA here is from genome assembly GCA_041172545.1 of Bacteroidota bacterium. Lineage (GTDB taxonomy): Bacteria > Bacteroidota > Bacteroidia > Flavobacteriales_D > Crocinitomicaceae > UBA952. The sequence continues at coordinate 3,369 of JBEDJV010000207.1, forward strand.
TTGCTTGCGCGATTTTTCCAAGTATCCAAATACGCAAAAGTCGTTTTAAAAGTCTGCCTTGGTTTTTCCATCACATACAATTTGATCGGACTCTCCTTCGCTATTTCCGCATCCCTTGCACCTATCGTCGCTGCCATCTTGATGCCACTTAGTTCCATAACCGTGGTCTTTCTCAGTTCCAGCTTGATTCATTTCAAGTACTGGCGAGGTATTGAATAAACATGATATAAATCAGTTTTTTTCAAACATCTACATCATACTTATTCGACGCACCTTTTTGGACATTTGCATCATGGGAATGATCTATCTGATGTTAATTGTAAGCCTTTGTATTGCTGCCTTTTTCTTGCTTTTCTTTTTATGGGCAACAAAAAACGGACAGTTTGACGATGACTACACACCATCAGTACGCATGCTCTTTGAAGACGAACCAAAATTAAAAGATGAGTAATATGGAAGCAGAAAAGTTTAGTTACGACAACCGAATCGTTCGGAATTTTGCCTACGCCACAGTTATTTGGGGTATAACAGGAATGTTGGTTGGATTAATTGCCGCCCTACAATTGGCATTTCCAGAATTTTTCAATGATTATTTAGGATTTAAGTATTTAACTTTTGGACGATTGCGTCCACTTCATACGAATGCGGTCATTTTTGCCTTTGTTGGAAATGGAATGTTTATGGGGATTTACTATTCCCTACAGCGTTTGTTAAAAACAAGGTTATGGAGTGATAAACTGAGTAAAATTCACTTCTGGGGATGGCAAACTATCATCGTTTGCGCTGTTGCAACA
>JBEDJV010000208.1:0-3251 GCA_041172545.1 Bacteroidota bacterium
TAAGGGGCCTGTCCTGCCGGTAAAGCGATATTCGCTAACCAGTCATACACTTCCAATTTATTACATCCGCCACTGCTGCAAGTACCATTGTTCTTACAACCATTCGGTATTCCACCGCCACTACTGCATGATGAGCAACCCATAATTTAATTTTAGGTAAAGTTAATCATTTCAGTGAAACGAATTATGCTTGATGGATGAAACGCATCGTTTGAAAACACATCTGTGTAAATAGAATGCGCGCATTTGCATTACGATCTATATGATAGTAAGCATCATCAAATGTTTCGATGAATTCTCGAATATTGTTTCCAGAAATAAACGGAGCGAAATTTTTTAAAAATTGTTCTTCTTCATTGGAAATCCTTAAAAGTACATCGCCCATGTAATTGGACAATAAACTTTGTCGGAACATGTGTAATGCATATTGAATAAACAATTTCTGACGTTCTTTGCCTTCAGCCGCTATTCCATCTGCCCATTGCATCATTCCCAACACATCTTTTTTGTAAGAAGTACGCATTAACTGAATGAAGTGCTCCCGATAGATTCCCTTGTCGTCTGCTGCGTTTAGAAAATCATAGGCTTGGATGAAATTTCCTTCTGAAAACGCGGTGATGGATTCTGCTTGTGCAGTTTCTAATTGAAACCGAGCGACTAATTTTTGAGTCAAATATTCGCTTTCTATCTTAGGGATACGAATAAACTGTGTTCGCGATTGAATGGTCACTAATAACTTAGATGGATCTTCTGAAACCAATAAAAACAAGGTGTTCTTTGGTGGCTCCTCTAGAATTTTTAACAGTTTATTGGAACATGTAGCATTCATTTCCTCAGGCAACCAAATCAGCATAACCTTGTAACCGCCTTCGTAAGATTTTAGGTTTAACTTTCGAATAATCTCGACACTTTCTTCGGTTCCAATAATTGGTTTTCGTTCTTTTGAATCAATCCGTTTTGTCCATGAATAGGCATCGAAATACGGCTCTTCTTTGACTTGTTTTCGCCAATCAGTCAAAAAGGAATCAGAAATTTTGCTAATTGCTTGTACAACTGGGTAGACAAAATGGACATCAGGATGCTGCAAGTCTTGTACCTTCAAACAAGATGAACATACACCACAACTATCTGTTTCGGTTGGATTCTTACAAAATAAATACTGTGTAAAAGCCAATGCCAGTGGGAGTCCACCATGGCCTAACGACCCCATGAAAAGTTGAGCGTGCGCAATTTTTCCATGTTTGATTTCACGAATGAAATCCTTCTTTAACTCGTTTTGCCCTATGACGTCTTTAAATTGCACCCTTCAAAATTAATGGAATTTGACCGATTTTAGTCCTCCAAGCCTTTAATTAGTAAAACGATTTCCCCTTTTGGTGGATTTGCTTTAAAATAGGCAAGTTGTTCTTCTACGTTACCACGGTGATATGTCTCGAAATGCTTCGTAATTTCTCGTGCCACAACAACTTGACGATCAGGTTCGAAAAACTCCATCATTTGTTCCAAGGTTTTCACCAAACGATGAGGAGATTCATATAAAACCATTGTCCTAGTTTCTTGTGCCAACAATTTTAAACGCGTTTGTCGTCCCTTTTTATGTGGAAGAAATCCTTCGAAGATGAATTTATCACAAGGGAAACCACTAGAAACGAGTGCTGGAACAAAAGCGGTTGGACCAGGAAGACATTCCACTTCTATGCCGCGCTCTACACATGCGCGCACTAATAAAAATCCTGGGTCTGAAATTCCCGGAGTACCAGCATCTGAAACCAATACCGTACAATTCTGTTGTTCGATGATGTCAATGCTTTTTTCTAAAAAACGATGCTCGTTGTGGGCATGAAAGGACATGACTTTCTTCGAGATGTCGTAATGCTTTAAAAGCTTGTGAGTAACACGTGTGTCCTCAGCAAACAGCAAATCCGCCTCTTTTAAATAACGCAAACTACGAAGGGTAATATCTTCGAGGTTTCCAATAGGCGTGGGAACAAGTACAAGTCTTGACATAGTTAAATTTATTAAGCGAAAACGGCGCGAACCACTTCTTCAATCTTGGCACACGGAACAATTTGAATGTGCTTGTGTTTTTTTTCAATCCCCTTTGAGTAAGAGGATACAATTATTTTTTCGTAGCCCATTTTCTCCAATTCGGACAGACGTTGTTCCAAACGGTTAACAGGACGTAATTCTCCAGACAAACCGATTTCCGCGGCAAAGGAAACCGTTTTCGGAATAGCGATGTCTGCATTAGAAGATAAAATCGCCATGGCAACTGCTAAATCGATTGCCGGATCATCAACTTTAATTCCACCAGCGATGTTTAAAAAGACATCTTTGGCCGCCAAACGGAAACCACACCTTTTCTCCAAAACAGCCAACAGCATATTTAATCGTTTCACATCAAATCCTGTGGATGAACGCTGTGGGGTTCCATAAGCTGCAGAACTAACGAGTGCTTGTACTTCGATTAATATTGGACGTATGCCATCCACCATAGAGGCAACCGCAACACCACTTAATGATTCGTTTCCAGAAACAAGCACCTCTGACGGATTCTCAACTGGGACAAGTCCTTGTCCTTGCATCGAATAAATACCCAGTTCATTTGTCGAACCAAAACGATTCTTTATCGATCGCAATAAACGATAAATGTGGTGACGATCTCCTTCAAATTGAAGGACCGTATCGACCATATGTTCTAATACTTTTGGACCGGCAATTGTTCCATCTTTTGTGATGTGTCCAATGAGAAATACCGGAATATTCGTTTGCTTAGCAAATCGCAGTAGGTTGGCAGTACATTCACGCACTTGTGCAACGCTACCAGGAGAACTTTCAATAGAATTCGTATGAAGGGTCTGTATGGAATCAATGACTAACAATTGCGGTTGGACCTCATTCGCTTGAATTAGGATTTGTTGAAGATTTGTTTCTGTTAATAAATAACATTGATCGTTCTCCAATCCGAGTCGCTCCGCACGCATCCGAATCTGTTGATCACTTTCCTCACCGGAAACATAAAGTACCTTTAACCGTTCCTTGATTGCAAGTTGAAGTAAAAGGGTCGATTTTCCGATACCGGGGTCACCTCCTAAAAGCGAAATCGAACCTAAAACGATACCTCCACCCATCACGCGATTTAGTTCAAAATCTTGTAAAAAGATGCGGTTTTCTTCGCTTTGCTCCACATCTTGAATCAACAGAGGCTTGCTCGCTTTTGTGTCCTTCGAAAACGAAACAACATGTTTCGT
>JBEDJV010000209.1:0-3249 GCA_041172545.1 Bacteroidota bacterium
GTAATGATGAGTTAACAGCACGTTGGATAAATAATAAGCCGATTGATGAAGCACATCGATGACAAGTTCTTCCGATTGCCTGAAATAACTGGACGGACTCATTTGCTGATGGTCTCCAGCCACTAGAACACGTTTAGAACGCTGCAATGCTCCGAGCGCGTAGCTCAATGGAATTTGACCCGCTTCATCAAAAATCACAAGGTCAAATTGGTCCTTTTCCATCGGGTAAATGGAAGCAAGGGAACTAGGATTCGACAACTGAATGGGTTTCAATACATCCACCCAGTGTTTTGCTTCGCTGCTTCTCAATTCGCGAATCGACAAATGGTTGCGCGTTTTTGCAAACTCTTTCACGAGAATGGATTTCCCTTTGCGCAAAGTCGCACGAAAGGCTTTTTCTCCGTCACTTAATTTCGATAAAGGGATGCTCAGCAAACGTTGGAACTCAGCAAATTTATGAGCTTGATGTTCGACTAAAAAAACAGATAAGTCTGATGATTCTTGCTGGATACTTTTTAGTTGTTTCTTGATGGAATGTTTGAATTCATTCATGTCAAAATTTAACATATATGGATGATTTGAAACAAACGCATTCCAATGATATTGATGCACAAAAGCGTCCATATCTGTAATCGACTGTCTTGTTTTAAACAGTTCAAATGTTTCCGTTGAAAGGAGTTGTAGGCGACTCAAGTCGGAGCGAAGCACATCCATTGCAGCGTAAACCTTGTTCAAAATAACGAAAAGATTGTCGTCCGAATGAAATGTGAAAAGCGTTTTTATTCCGTGAACAAAATCGTTCAGTGGACGATTCGCTTTGGCCATTTCAGCGCGGATGTTGGAATCTAAGGATTGATACCAGTTCCAATCGGACATTGAAATCTGTCCGATGAATTGTTCAATTACGGGTAACTCAAGTTCGATGGATGCAATGCCCATCGATTCGAACTTAAAACTTCGTTTTTTTAAGTCGGCTTTTAAAGTCAATTGTTTTTCCTTGCTGGCAATAGAATCCATCGCATTTAATTCCGGAGTGCGGGTCCATGTTTTCCAAAGGCGTTTCCAACGCATACCAGACAACCAACCTTCTTTTTTCGCTGCGGATTTTAATACCTCCAATTCAGCTAAACTCGGATCTTGCTTCCAATGTATGTTTTCTGCATCGAGGAGATCAATGGATTGATTGAGCTCTTTCCATTTCTTGATTTCACGTTTTAATCCGCTTAATTCTTTTCCTAATAAATGCCCGTATTTTTCGTAAATCGCCCCTTGAAATTGATGGCAAATCACCGCTGTCTTCAAGGATTTCTGTAAGGAATCTATGCTGGTTAAATCGAAAATATTTGAGTATTCTTTTTGGTATTCCATCAAAGAATGTACGTCCTTTAAGTGTTGGTCAAAAACGGAAATGTCTAGCCAGGATTTGTTCAGGTAGGGCAATAATTCAAGGCTCAGTTTATTCAACTCTTTCAGGATCCGCTGGTCACTTGTCCAAGTTGAAAGTGAAGGAGCGGTAATCGAAATAAAAGCGGAAACAACCGTTTTTGACGGTCGATTTTTCTGGAATTCCAAGTAAGGAATGCCAAGTTCTTTCTCCACACTTTTTAGTGCTTTAAATTGGTCTTCTAAAAGGGAAGATTTTTCTAAATCCAGCCAATTTTTATCTGAAAGTAGAGGTACTTGAATTAATTTCTCCCAAGTTGCTTTCAAATCCTCATAAAAACGATGAGAATTCTCGTGAAAAGATAAATGCGAACATAAAAATCCAAGGTTTCGCTCGGATAATTTCTGTTGAATCACCTGAAGTGCAGACTTTTTCTCAGAAACGACCAAAACGTTTTTATCTTGACGCAAACAAGCACCAATGATATTGCTAATGACTTGCGACTTACCCGTTCCTGGCGGACCTTGAACGGTAAGTGAATCTAGATTTAACTTTTCCACTACCTCTGCTTGATCTGGATCAAACTCAAATAAAAAAGGTGGGGCAAGTGACCAGGTGTTTGGTAATTGTTCCACCAGTTCTGAATGACCTAAGACGCGCTTAATGGGATGTGAAAATTCCGAACAGGAAAGTAAATCTTCTAGTTCTTTAAGTAACTCATAGCGTTGTGGATGAAAATTTCCATAATAAACCGTTTCGGGCGAATACGTATAGCCACCCGATTCGAATATATTAAGAAGCTCGTGTCGTTTTTCAAAACTCGGCGCTTCTTGGTGAAATGCATCTCGAAACCAGCGTTCAAAGAAAGGATTAATGAAATAGTCTTGATCTGTTTCTGAAATTTGAATGGCCTTCGTTTTTCGATAGTTGACCTGAACATCCTTCAAATAAACAACCGTTTCTATGGATTTACCCTGTTTCTCCCATTGAACCAAACCCAAACTCTGACAAAAGGGATGAACGCCAATTTCACGATAACTTGCTTGTGAAACCTTGAGAATTCGTTGCGTTTTTGTCCGGTCTAAATCTTGAATTTCCTCTAAGGATAAGACCTTATTGGACTGTATATTCACAAGAATATCATCTGACTGAAAATGAGTCAGTTCATCCTTGTATTCAGCGAGAAGATCTTTGAATTCAGCCTCCATTGCTGTAAAGTTAAGTCCATTTTTAGAATGATGAACCAATTGGAGGATTTGGAAATAAATTTTCTTAGATTTGTTAGACTAAATTTACCCCATGATTAAAAACACGTTTTTACTTTGCATTTTATTGGTTTTCAGTGCAAAAACGATGGCGCAAATTTCACTTGCTGTAGGTGATTTCGCGAATGCAGGTGATACTGTTCGATTAAGTCAAATGCCATCTTCCAACCTCGATTTTGTTTCAACAGGAGCAAATTACACATGGGATTTCAGTAGTTTAACAGCATCGACACAAAGTTTGAAAGAATACACACCCATTGGATTTGGCTCGATCTTAATCTTGGCAACCTATGGCCCATTTGCCGGTTCATATGGTGCAACTTATTTTAATTTAACAACGGAGTTGCCAATTGATCAGTTATCTGCCTTTTTACCGATTCAAATCAGTGATTTAAGTCAATATACCAAACGCGCAAATTCCGGGATTACCTCTATTGGGTATTCGATCAATGTGCAGGGTCAAGGTGTTCCGTTTAAATCGGACACCATTGAAACACGATACAGTTTACCACTTACTTTTGGAGATATTCACGATTCCCGTGGATATACATACGTTGATTTGAATCCAGCTACGGATATCAAATATGTTCAACACCGCCA
>JBEDJV010000210.1:0-3752 GCA_041172545.1 Bacteroidota bacterium
GGACACTCCATGTCCGATCCTCAAAAATACCGTACAAAAGACGAAGTTGCTGAATGGATGCAACAAGACCCAATCGAGCATTGTTTACTGACCATTCAGGAAAACAAATGGTTAAACGAGAAAGAAATTGAAGAAATTTCTGCTTGGGTGAAAAAGGAAGTGGAAGAATCAGTTGAATTTGCTGAAAACTCACCATATCCAGAAGCACATGAGTTATACGAGGACGTATATATCCAAACTGACTATCCGTACATCAAAGAATATTAAAAACTTAAAATACTAGAATCCATGGCTGAAATCGTTTACATGCCGAAATTGAGTGATACAATGACCGAAGGGGTTGTTGCTACTTGGAATAAAAATGTGGGTGATACCGTAAAAGCTGGTGAAGTACTAGCGGAAATTGAAACGGATAAAGCAACCATGGAATTCGAATCATTTTACGATGGTGTGTTGTTACACATCGGAGTTGAAACTGGTCATGCTGCGCCTGTAAACAGCGTATTAGCGATCATCGGTCAAGCTGGTGAAGACATTTCAGCTGCCTTGGCAAATGCTGGCGCAAACGCACCTGGTGCGACTGCAGAAGCTCCAAAAACAGAAGCGGCTGCGGCAAGTCCTGCTCCGGCAGCGGCTGCTCCGAGTCCAGCACCTGTTGCAGCTGCTCCTGCTCCAGCTCCAACGCCTGTTGCATCAAACAACACCGGTGGACGCGTTTTCGCTTCCCCATTAGCAAAAAAATTAGCAAGCGAAAAAGGAATTGACATTCATTCTGTAGCTGGCACAGGTGAAAGTGGACGCATCGTGAAACGCGATGTAGATCACTACACACCATATACACCTGCTGAGCGTTCGTTCTCCGCTGCACCTGCTGGCGTTGAATCGTTCACAGATGAACCAGTGAGCCAAATGCGTAAAACGATTGCGCGTCGTTTAGCAGAAAGCAAGTTTACCGCACCGCATTTCTACTTGACAATGGACATCAACATGGATCAAGCGATTGCCTCGAGAAAAGCGTTAAACAGCATGGACGGCGTGAAAGTGTCGTTCAACGATTTAGTCGTAAAAGCGGTTGCTATGGCCTTGAAACAAAATCCAGGTGTGAACAGCTCTTGGATGGGAGATTTCATTCGTCGCAACCAACATGTAAACATTGGAGTAGCTGTTGCTGTAGAAGATGGATTACTTGTTCCGGTGATTCGCTTTGCGGACACCAAAGGATTGGTACAAATCTCCTCAGAAGTTCGTGAGTTCGCTCAAAAAGCAAAAGATAAAAAATTACAACCAAGCGATTGGGAAGGAAATACCTTCACGATTTCAAACCTTGGTATGTTCGGCATTGAATCCTTTACTGCGATTGTAAATCCACCGGACAGTTGTATTCTTGCGATTGGTGGAATCAAAGAAGTTCCAGTGGTGAAAAACGGACAAGTTGTTCCAGGAAATGTGATGAAAGTTACGCTTTCGTGTGACCACCGCGTGGTGGATGGAGCAACTGGATCTGCTTTCCTTCAGACATTTAAAACGTACATGGAGAATCCAGCAGCAATGTTGTTGTAAGTTTCCTTAAACGTCTTTACCAATCGAGTGCATGTCATTGTGGTTTTCCTCAATTTCATCCTTCACTCGTTGAATCGATTTGGTTAGAATACGTATTTCTTGAGATGCGTATTTCGCTAACCAAAACCAGCTATTGTCTTCGTGATCGATCGCCAAGGACATGTGGTACAACATTTCAAACTTGTTGTTCAACAACCATTCTTGTGCTTTTAAGTTACCTTCTGCGCCGTTAATCATGGCCATGAGGTGAGCGTACCCATTTTCGATTAGCCAATTACGCGCTTCATCCTTCAACAAAATAGCGAAAGTAGCCATGTACAGTTCTGGGTAACCATTGTCCCGCAACCAATTTTGCAAGTCTTCGTTTCCTTCTACCGCTTTTGCCCACGCAATGAAGACAAGCGATGGATAATTGATATCATGCAAAGGAGCCGCAACTATCGGTGTGGTCGATTTCGCACTTTCCTTTTTTCCCGAACCGAATAACTTTCTTAACATACGCTTATCTTAGAAAAACCAAAGTGCGACAAAAATGGCAGTAACGACGCAAATTAGGTCCACCAGCAACATGGTACCCAATGCATAACGCGTGTTTCGGACATTAATTGAACCGAAGTATACGGCAATCACGTAAAAGGTCGTTTCCGCACTGCATTGGAAAATACTGCTCAACCTTCCTGCTAAAGAATCTGGACCGAAATTATTCATCGCATCCAACATGAATCCACGAGATCCACTGGAACTAAATGGTCTTAACAAGGCAACAGGCAAGGAATCAGTAATTTCTTTAGAGACGCCAATGAAATGAAATCCTGTGGCAATCCAATTACTGATGATTTCGAATAAACCGCTGTTTCGGAATAAAGAAATCGCAGCTAACATTCCAAGAACGTAGGGGAAAATTGCGACACCCGTATTGATTCCACTTTTTGCACCAACGACAAAGGAATCGAAAACAGTCGTTTCTTTTTCCTTGAATTTCTTTTCGTGAATAAAGGCAAAGATCAAGGTCGCAACAATGATTCCAAGTAACAATACACTCGAGAAATTGCTGGAAAAGAAATTCTTCCCGATTAAATCCAAGCTATTCACGTACAGTAATAATCCGATGATCGCCGCAATGATTGAAGTCAATGCCAACAATAACGTTGCGCTTCTAAATTGAATGCGTTGACGAATTCCAACAATGAAAAAGGCTGCCAAGGTTCCAATCAAGGAAGTCACGATACACGGCAACATGACATCCGCCGGATTCGCTGCATTTGCTGCTGCACGGTAACCGATAATCGATGTGGGAATCAGCGTAAGCCCGGCTGCGTGTAAACACAAGAACATAATCTGCGCATCAGATGCTCGGTCTTTATCCGGATTGATTTCCTGTAAACTCTGCATGGCTTTTAATCCAAACGGTGTCGCAGCGGAATCGAGCCCCAAAAAGTTTGCGGAAAAATTCAAGGTCATATAGGAAATCGACTCATGATTTTTCGGAACCGACGGGAACACTTTTACAAAAAATGGACTTAATCGTCTTGCCAATCGTTCCGTTGCGCCGGAGTCAATCAACAACTGCATGATTCCACAGAAAAACGCCAAATAAGCCATCAAGGGCAGGATCAAGTCGAACAAACTCGCTTTGCAGGTTTCTAAAAGTCCATCGGCTTTTTGTGTTCCTTTAAAAACTGGTTCCTTCCGGTGCGGATGTTAATCTTTCTTGGAATCCTTTTGAACAATCTTTCAGGTAGCGTTCACCTGTTAAAATGGGACTATCCTTTTTTCCATTTAAAACATATTCGATCGAATAAGAATTGGACAAAAAGAGTCCAGCGAATACAAATAATACAGAGCTAATGAAGATAATTAGCCAAAACCTACTTAATACCATGAAACGAATATCCACATTTTTCCGGCTCCACGTTCACTTTGAACGAAAAAGAATTAACACAGGTTATTGAATTACGTGAAAATGGACAAAATCAAGGTGTGCATATGGATAGTGCGTACCTTTGTACAAACGAACACGCATAATGAAAAAAGTCCTTCACACATCCCAAACCCGCGGCCATGCTAATCATGGTTGGTTGAATGCAAAACACTCCTTTAGTTTCGCGCAATGGTACAATCCAGAACGCATCAATTTTGGCGCACTTCGTGTGTTGAACGATGACATTGTTGCTCCTGGAATGGGATTTGGA
>JBEDJV010000211.1:0-3893 GCA_041172545.1 Bacteroidota bacterium
TCTTTAAATAGAATCAATCAATTAATTGGATGTCAAATTGATAAGTTAGATGTTGTTTCCATTTTAAAGGACTTAGACATCCAAATTCTCAGCGATAATGGAGAGATCTTAGAAATCCAAATTCCTGCTTACAGAGTAGATGTGACTCGTGAAGCAGATGTTGTTGAGGAAATCCTTCGCATATATGGTTTCAACCTTGTTCCGATTCCAGAAAAATGGAACTTATCCTTACCTATTTCTCCAAAGATCAACAAAGATCAGTTGCAACGAAGCATCGCAGAGTTATTGGTGGGAAAAGGATTTTCTGAAGTCATGAATAACTCATTAACGAAAAGTACGTACGCGAGTCAATTAGGCATGGGGCAATTACAGGACGAACATTCGGTTCGCATGTTGAATCCCTTAAGTCAAGATTTAGATGTGATGCGTCAATCTTTGCTTTTTGGTCTCCTTGAAAACATCGAACGAAATCAAAACCGTCAATCACCGAATCTCCGTTTATTTGAGTTTGGAAAAACGTATGCAAAATATGCAAGCGGTTATGTTGAATCGATGCAACTGATTGTCTGCATGACCGGACAAGCACATTCCGATAATTGGTTGACGCCAGATAAAGGAAAAGACACCTTAGTTTCATACTACCAATTAAAAGGACTTGTGTTCGGATTATTGGTTGCAAGAAAAGGAATTAAAGAATCACTTATTTACCGATGGTCAATCGATCGAATTGCATAAAAAAACAATCGCAGAATGTGGATGGGCAACGCCGGAACAATTACAATCTTTCGGAATTAAGAATCCCGTGTACTATGCCATCATCCAATGGGATCAATTACTTGACTTATTGAACCGTGTAAAAATTGAGTATTCAGAATTACCGAAATCTTTTGCTATTCGTCGTGATTTCTCTTTGTTAATCGATCAACAAGTCAATTTCGCCAACTTGCGTCAATCGGCTATGCAAGCGGACAAGAAACTTTTAAAATCTGTTGGATTATTTGATGTTTACGAAGGGAAAAACCTAGATGCCGGAAAGAAATCCTATGCTTTATCGTTTATCCTTCAGGATGGTGACAGAACGCTCACAGATCAGGAAATCGATTCGTGCATGTCCGAAATACAAACCAATCTCGAAAAAGAGTGTGGCGCAACCCTCAGAAATTAACATAAAAAAAGTCCTAGCGAGTTGCTAGGACTTTATCTTTTGTTTCTAACCGTAGATTAACTGTTAGAATATCTTTCTAAATTGATGTTTGAAGCGAGTTCTTCACCTCCCAAAACAAGAATGCGTCTGCATTTATTCGTTTCGACCCATAAATCTAAATTCGCAACACCGACCATCAAGGTACCGTTGATATCGATTTTGTGTACAGGCTTTTGTTGTTTGTCGTAGGCTTTTTTAATCTCTTGAATTTCTGGAGTCAATTCTTGATTTTGGTTGAATATCAATAAACTATCCGTTCGATCGAAAAAATCCGGGAGTTTATCCGAAACCTGCACTACTTCACCTGCGCGTGCAGATGCCCATGCTGAAATCGCATTTGAAAATTTATTTCCCGTTAATAAAAAGATAGTCTCTGCTTTCATTCCCTTTCACAATTGTCCGCAAATATAGCGCTTAAAAGCTTTCGTTAATTTTAATACCCTAAAATTTTCAAATAATCTTGAGCGGTTTGCTCTTCACTGAAAACTTCCGTCTGAATAGATCCATTTTCATCACGACGAATCAAGATGTGTTTCGGCTCAGGAATCAAGCAATGCTTCAGTCCACCAAAACCACCAATCGTTTCTTGATAAGCTCCGGTATTGAAGAATCCAATATACAGCACATTGTTTCTATCGAACTTCGGAAGGTAAATGGCATTTGAATGTTGCTCAGAATTGTAGTAATCATCACTATCGCACGTTAGTCCACCCAAAAGCACACGTTCATAATCTTCGTTCCATCGGTTGATTGGCAACATGATAAAACGTTGGTTAATCGCCCATGTATCTGGTAAGTTTGTCATGAACGAAGAATCGATCATGTTCCATTTTTCACGGTCGTTTTGTTGTTTTTGATGCAGGACACTGAAAATCGCTCCACCACTCTCTCCAACAGTGAATGACCCAAACTCTGTAAAGATATTCGGTTCAGGGATTTCATTGTCGTTACACACGCGTTTTACTTGTGTAAGGATTTCACGTACCATGTACGCATAGTCGAAATCGAAGGCAAGAGATTTCTTGATGGGGAATCCACCACCAATATTTAGGGAGTCTAATTCAGGACAAAGTTTCTTTAAATCCGAGTAGACACGTAAACATTTCGTCAACTCATTCCAATAGTATGCCGTATCGTTGATTCCTGTATTGATAAAGAAATGCAACATTTTCACACGGACTCTTGGATTTTCTTTCAGAATCGCTTTGTAAAAAGGAACGATTTCACGGTAACGAATTCCAAGGCGCGAGGTATAAAACTCAAACTTCGGTTCCTCTTCCGATGCGATGCGAATTCCGATGTTTAATTCCTTTGTGGTGATAGCAATCAAACGTTTTAATTCGTCGATGTTATCTACAACCGGAATCACACGTAAATAATCCTCTTCGATTAATGTCGCAATGTTATTTAAGTATAATTCGGGCTTGTATCCATTACAAATCACAAAACGACCTTTCTCTAACTTTCCGTTGTCCACTAAATTTCTGACGATATCGATATCGAAAGCTGAAGAGGTCTCGATGTGCACATCATTTTTCAGTACTTCATCAAGAACGAATGAAAAGTGATTGCTTTTGGTACAGTATGAATAATGGTATTTTCCAGTATAGCCCAAATTCATGATGGCTTCACGAAACCATCCTTTTGCACGCTGAATATTATTCGAAACCTGAGGCAAGTAATTGAACTTCAACGGCGTGCCGTATTCGTTAATTAAGCGCATTAAATCAATCCCGTGGAAAAACAACCGGTCTTCGCGAAGATTGAACTCATTTTGAGGAAAATCAAATGTTTGCTCGATTAAATCAATGTATTTCGTTCTCATTGGCGTGAAATTCTATTCAATTGTGTAAAAATGGCTCAAGTAATTCAATTGGACGAGCCAAAACCGCTTTGCCGTTCACTTCTACGATTGGACGTTCAATTAGTTTCGGATGATCTACCATTAACTGAAGAATTTCATCTTCTGTTAACATGCTTGCTTTGTTTGCCTCTTTGAAAATCACCTCGTTTCTTCGAACAAGTTCAGAAGGTTTACGTCCCAACTTCTGCAACAACTCCTGTAATTCCGATTTAGACAAGGGATTCTTAAGGTGGTTAATCACTTCAAAATCATATTTTTCCTGTGTGAGAAAATCCACACACAAGCGACTTTTTGAACAAGATGGATTATGGTATACTTTCATTTAAGGCAATTGAGGTGCAAAATTACATCATTTCCGCTGATTTCATTTGCAATACGAGGCGCTGTTTAAAACTTAATTGAAAATGATGAAGATGAGACACCTCATGTTCTACCTAATATTTACTTTTGAAAAGAAAATCATTTTTACATGTCTTATCTTGACGAACTGAACGATAGTCAACGCGTAGCAGTTGAACACATCTATGGTGCAACCATGGTTATAGCGGGCGCTGGCTCCGGAAAAACCAGGGTCCTCACCTTCCGAATTGCTTACATGATGGAGCAGGGAATTGACCCATTCAACATTCTTGCACTGACGTTCACTAATAAGGCCGCTCGAGAAATGACCGATCGAATTGGTAAAATTGTAGGTGGTGGTGAAGCAAAAAACATCACCATGGGTACGTTTCACTCCGTTTTTTCGAAAATCCTTCGATTCAACGCTGACCGAATTGGCTTCCCAAACAATTTCACCATTTACGACACACAGGATTCCAAAAGCCT
>JBEDJV010000212.1:0-3238 GCA_041172545.1 Bacteroidota bacterium
GATTTTATGAAATTTTCCACATAGACGATCATCTACTCAATCGATGACTTTTCAAATCCTATGAAACAAGAACTTTCGTATCTTCACCACATCTGAAATTTCACTTATGCTTCGTCTTTCATTTTCAACGATTGTCCTTTTGTGTTTGTTCGTTTGCTCGCAGTCACATGTGCAAGCCCAAACTTCCACCTACAACCTCACCGTGAAAGTTTCTGGAATTGCGGTAAAAAAAGGAATGGTAGAGTTTGGACTCTTTCGGGATGCAGAAAAGTTCACGAAAATTGGGGGCACGTATCGCATGCTGCGGGTGAAAGTAGATGCCTCTGAGGAAACGGTGACGTTTCACAACCTGCAGAAAGGAAAATACGCTGTGTGCATCTACCTCGATGAAAACAATAACGACCAATGCGACAAAAATTTCTTTGGGATTCCAACGGAACGATTTGCGTTTTCGAATAATCTACGCCCCATGTTAAGCGCACCTTCTTTTGAAGATTGCTCCATCTATTTAAATGAGCATAAGTCCATTGTGATTCGGGCGGACTATTAACTTTGATACATGAAATCTGTTCTTTTTATTTGCATGCTTTTCACGGGGATTTATGAGCTAGCGGCTCAGGATTACCGCGTTCATTTTATTCAGGATGGAAAGGAAGTTCCTGTGCTCAACGAAAAAGTCCTGCTGTCGAAAAGCACTTTTCAAATTCAAGTGGAATTGCTCAAAGTCGATGGTGTCTTTGGCTCTTGTTCATTCAGCGATTCACTCTTTGAGATTCCATTGAATCAATCCCTACCTGAACAGGACCTCATCCAATGGAAAATTTCCGTTGAACCGGAAAACAATGCGGACAAAGACATCATCGTTTCGAAGGAAAGTTATTTTTATTGGTTTTACAATCCAAAGGAAGATACCTGGCATCGCTTTGACCCAGATCCGAAAGTAGAGAAAGGACGCGTCATCGGGACGAAAACCATTTCCAGTTTCTTTGTTTCGGAGGATAACAATACGCAAACGAAAAGCATTGCCATAGCTGATATCCAACAACCCATTTACCTGCTGTTCTTTTTAATGGATGACAAGGAAAAAGTTTCGAAACGAATCCGAGTTCAACTTCAATGGAAATAAGCCGTTCAGGACATTAAATGCCAATTCTTGCGTTGAGCAAGTTAACTGTGCTGAATCACCGAAAAATAAATCGGCATTCCGATGATGATGTTCATGGGAAAGGTAACTCCTAAAGCCATTGGGACATACAGTCCAGGGTCTGCTTGCGGAGCGGCCAATTTCATCGCTGCCGGAACAGCAATATAGGAAGCACTACTCGCTAGAATGGAGAAAATAAAGCGATCTCCGACATCAGGCGTCACGAATCCACTTAAAATTGCCACAACAATTCCATTGAACAAAGGCATCAACAAGGCAAAGAGGAAGGAAAAGCGTCCATGACTTAAAAAGGCGTTAAATCGACTCGCTGTTGTCATTCCCATTTTCAGTAAGAAAATCGCTAGGAAGCCCTTAAAAATATCCGTGGTAAAGTGCTGAATGTCCACCGCTTGTTTACCATCTGATACAAAGCCAATAACCAAACTTCCCACTAGCATCAAAACACTTCCGTTGGTCAATGAATGCTTAATGATTCCAGCTAAACTCGAGTCTTTCGTTTCCTTCTTTTCGAACCTCATCATCAGTAAAACCCCGACAATAATGGCAGGAACTTCCATAATCGCCATCACCGCCACCATGTGCCCGCTAAAGGACAATTTAACCGTTTCTAAAAAGGTAGAAGCCGCGACAAAGGTCACAGCGCTCACGGAACCATATGAGGCTGCAATCGCACCGGCATTCGCAACACTTAACTTGCGTTTCAGAATGAAAAATGAATAAATTGGAATCACTGCTGCAATGGCAATACCGAATAAAATGGGATAAAGTACCGTTGAATTGATCTCGTGATGCGCCAGTTCTTGTCCACCCTTGAATCCAATGGAAAAAAGGAGGTACAAGGAAATAAACTTAAAGGAGGACTCTGGAATATCTAGGTCACTTTTCACCATGACAGCAATAATTCCCAAAATAAAAAACAGTAAAGTTGGATTCGTAAAATTGGTTAAAAGTAAGTCTAAGTTCATCTTATCTATTTTTTTCAAATGTTAAACGCTGTCCTGCGTTGAATTCCTGGGATTTCCCTTGCGAGTAGGCCAAATGACCATTGACAAATGTGTGCATCACTTTCGACTGAAAAGTCATGCCGTTGAATGGCGACCATCCGCATTTATAGAGCCTATTTTCATCCATCACCATTGTTTGTTGCCTTAAATCGAGCAAAACCAAATCTGCAAAATATCCTTCTCGGATGTATCCCCGATCCGGCATTCGGTAAATTTCTGCTACGTGATGACTTGTCTTTTGAACGATTTTCTCTAAGGTCATTTGTCCTCGGTGATAAAACTCTAAAAGTGCCAACAAGGCTTCTTGCACGAGAGGTCCACCCGATTTCGCTTGATCGTAATTCCCGGTCTTCTCTTCCCAAGCATGCGGCGCATGGTCCGTTGCAATGATGTCCAGGATGTCCTCATTCAATGCGTTCAAGAGTCCGTGATTATCTGCTGCGGATTTTATCGATGGATTCCATTTGATGCGGTTTCCAAGCTGTGTATAATCGTCCTCATTGAAAAACAAGTGATGGACACAGGCCTCAGCTGTGATGCGTTTGGAACGGATGTCACCAGCATACTTCGAAAGTAAATCCGCTTCATCTTTGGTGGAAATATGAAAAAGATGCAACCTGTTTTGATGTTTTTCGGCTATTTCCAGTACACGTTTGGTCGCTTGGACACAGGCTTCCGTTGGACGGATTTTGGAATGGTATTCGCAAGGAATATCCGAACCGAATTCTTTTGTGTAAAAGGCTTTGTTCGCGTGAATGATGGCATCATCCTCGGAATGCAAGGCTATCAAAGAATTGGAACGACTAAACAATTGTTCAAGGAACTCTGGGTAGTTTGCGAGAATGCCTTCGTCGTTGTGAAAATAGAGTCCATCGTCGGTAATGCCGCAAACGCGTTCATTATCGATGCGCAAAGCTACTTCTAAATTGTCTTTGGAAATTCCCATGAAGAAGGAGTAATTCACCCAAGAAGACTGACTCGCCCGTTGGTACTTCTCCTCGAGCAACTCATTCGTTAACACATTCGGCAAGGTATTTGGCATTTCCATGAACGAGGTGATTCCACCAGC
>JBEDJV010000213.1:0-3232 GCA_041172545.1 Bacteroidota bacterium
TATCAATAGAGAATACTCCACCTGTTCCAAAACTCGTATTCAAGGTTCCGTTTGGATTCAAACAAATCATCGCCCATTTCGGATTGGCAGCAGTGATGGACAATGCTCCAGCAACAAGGATGTTTCCATTAGGCATCACTTCCATGTCATAAGCAAAATCTGAACCTGCTGAATTCGGGAAGATGTAATAGCCATTGGTTCCAAAGGTAAGGTCCATAGAACCATCAGCGTTCATTTGACCGACACACATTTCAAGGTTTCCTGATGTCCCTGATGTCCCGCAGAAAACCATTTTTCCGTTAGATAATGTAACGATGTCTTGCGCATTGTCCATAGACGTAGCCGTTGGACCAAAACTCGTGTAACCAACCGTTGCAAAACTTAAGTCTAGGCTTCCTGGAGCTTGAGAAAAAGCAACTTGAGAAAACACCAAACAAAGTAAAATACTGTAAAGAAATTTCATAAAAATAATTTTGAATGTAAATTTAAGATTAAATTTGGACGTGCGAAAACTGCTTCTTTATGGTTTTCTTGGGTTGATGTGCTATCATTTGCTCGGGTTTTTCACTTATTTTGAGTGGAAGCGGATGATTATTCAAAAGGAGGTGAAGCATGCAATTAAACATGCTGTTCCAGAATCTCAATTAATTCGTTTTCATTTCACTTTTCACGAAACTCAGCAATTGAAGTGGGTAAAATCGCATGAGTTTGTCTTGAATGGACACTATTTTGATGTGATTCACAAAGCGAAAGACAAGAACGGATACTTTTTTAAATGCATTAGCGATGATCAGGAAACAACCCTTTTCAAGCAATTAAAATCCATGACGTCCTTTAATTTAAGTCATTCGGGAAAAGATCAGCCGGTCAACGTATGGTTTAAATTTCTGTCAGAGCCGATGGAAGTGTTGCAGAGTATTGAAATTGATTACGGACAGGTTGTTACACAAGTGTCATCAGGTTTAACATCGCACGAAGAATGGTCTTATTCTTCATGCCTGTCAACAGAAACTCCTCCACCAGATTTTATGAGTTAAAACCTACTTCTACGTATTGTATTAACTAATAAAAAAATCAAATGAAAAATTTCTATTGGGGCATTTTATGCCTCCTAACTATTCTATATACCCCTTCGTTTGCACAAACGAAAATTCAAATCATGGACGATGTGAGCAAAGAACCCGTTTCAGGTGTTCGAATCACTCAGCTTAATCCATCCGTCATTCGAACGACGAATAATAAAAACGATAGTACGATCGTCCTTGTATATGACGGCGGAAAAATCAATTATTCTTTTCTCACAAGCGACAAAAACGGTTTCGCAACGGTGAAATTTGATGTATCGAAAATCACCTTGACGCATGAAGATTATTATCCATTGATAATTCAACAGTCTAGTGTAAATAAGGATGGACAGGTGTTTTTAATTCCGAACATCCAAACAATGGATGAAACCGTGATTTCTGCAAGTCGAAACCTGGAAAAACGAAAAGATGTTGCGCAAAAAGTGCAAGTCATGCGAGCAAAGGAAATTCAATTTCAAAACCAAAGTTCGACTGCTGACTTAATGACGCAAACAGGAAATGTCTTCGTTCAGAAAAGTCAACTTGGCGGTGGAAGTCCAATTATTCGCGGATTTGAAACGAATAAAGTGCTTTTAGTTGTCGATGGTGTTCGTATGAACAATGCGATTTACCGCGGTGGGCACTTACAAAACATCATTACCATTGACAATTCCATGTTGGACCGTGTCGAGGTGATTTATGGACCAGGTTCCGTTGTCTATGGTTCAGATGCCCTTGGTGGTGTGATGTCCTTTACAACAAAGAATCCAACCTTGAGTACGACCGATGATGTCCTTGTAAAATCTGGTGGATTCGCGCGCTATTTCTCAGCGGCTTCAGGTTACGCAGCAAATGCAAACGTTTCTGTCGGTACAAAACGATTCGGATCATTGACTTCGTTTACGTATTCCAATTATGGTGATTTAAAACAAGGAGCTAACCGCAGTCCATTCGTTGGGAACTTTGGCTCACGTCCTTGGTACGTGGAACGCATCAATGGGATCGATTCCATGGTGACGAATGCAGATACCAACCTTCAAGTTGGATCAGCTTATACACAATACGACATCCTTCAAAAATTCACGTTTGTTCAAAAAGAAGGTGTGACGCATAAATTGAATGTTCAATTATCCAATTCAAGTAACATTGACCGTTACGACCGTTTGACCTTAATGTCTGGTTCGAAACCTAAGTTTGCTGAGTGGTATTATGGACCGCAATTCAGATTATTCGCTGCTTACACATTGGAATTGACGAATAAAACGAAGTTGTATGATCAAGCAAGAATTACTATCGGAACACAATCCATTGAGGAAAGTCGAATGGACCGCAGATTCAATAAAAACATGTTGAATCACCGCATTGAAAACGTAGCCATTGCAACAATCAACGCAGATTTTAATAAACGCATTGGTAGAAATGAATTACGCTATGGAGTGGATGCATTTTACAACAAAGTAAATTCAACAGCATTCGTTGAGGACATCGTTGCAGATACTACAGGAAGCTTAGATACACGTTTTCCTGATGGTGGTTCAACAATGACATCCATTGCTGCATATGCGACACATACGATTGAGTTTTCAGATAAATTGATTCTGAATGATGGTCTTCGTTTTTCAAACGTGGGACTTTCGTCAACCTTCATAGATAAAACGTATTTTCCACTTCCAGTGAAGTCCATCAAGCAGAATAATTCCGCGTTAAACGGAAATATTGGTTTGATTTATATGCCGAACAATAAATGGAGAATCACAGCAACAGGATCAACAGGATTTCGTGCGCCAAACGTAGACGATATGACGAAAGTGTTTGAATCTGTTCCTGGAAAAGTTGTTGTTCCAAATGCTAATTTAAAACCAGAATACACGTACAATGCTGAAATTGGTGTTTCTCGTTTAGTGGCGACGGGCGTGACTGCTTCGGTCAATGGATACTATACGTATTTGATCAATGGATTAACGGTTCAAAATGGAACGTTCGAAGGTCAAGATTCGATCATGTACGACGGACAATTAAGTCAAGTGATGTCGACCGTGAATGCTGCTAAATCTAGAATTTTCGGTATTGAAGGAATGTTGAATGCGAAATTGAATGATCAATTCAATCTATTAGCAACCGTAAATTACACGAATGGCCGAATTTTAACAGATTCAGTTCCTTATCCA
>JBEDJV010000214.1:0-5480 GCA_041172545.1 Bacteroidota bacterium
TCCTTGAATTAATTTTTTAATTTCTAGTGCTTTGGCATCGAAAAACTTCTCCAAAAATGGAGAAATTCCAAAATTCTCTTTTTTCCTTTTCTTTACAAGGATTTGAAGCTCATCTCCTTCGTTCATTTGAAAATGAAAAAAGTCCGATTTTATCTCCATATTTTGCGCATTTTTGACGCTTTTTTACTTACTTTTTATCAGTTTATCTTGATTTATTCATTTGTGTAAAAAAGTGCTTATATTTGTAAAAATAAATGAAATGAAAAAAGCTATTTTCGCCTATTTTATCCTATTTTCTTTCCTGGGATTTTCCCAGGAGTTTAACAAACTTTCCATTGGTTTAAATGCAGGTGGACATTACTTTACAGGAAATACCACGCATGAAATCAGCGCGCTTCCGGTGCATCATTTCGACCTAAGTGGCCGCTATATGTTCAATAATCGTTTTGGTCTGAAAATGAACCTTGGAATGGACAAGTTTTCGTTCACAGATGGACACCCATCAACGAACTTAACACAAGTTTCACTTCAGGCAAGTGTGAATGTGAGTCAACTCGCGGGATGGCACAAAAAGGATTGTCGTTGGTCGCTTTTCGCACACGCAGGATTCGCTTATGCAGCCATGTGGAATACCGCAATCGTGAGTGGTCCGCGTGAATTGTTTAAATTCGAACAGGGTTCCATCGATGAAATGCCACAAGTAGTCTTGGGATTAAATCCACAGGTTAAAATCAATGAGCGTTTGGCAGTGAATGCAAACGTGAGTTTTAACGGAAACTTCATGCAGGACAATGGTTTTGACTTCGCGTCAGTACCGAATGACGGACTGTTTTCCGGCTCATACACGACCGCAACATTAGGAATCAATTACTACTTCGGGAAAGCTAAAAATTCAGCTGACTGGACAACAAACAAAAAATAAGGACTTTAGAAGGCCTTAACAAAAGGAAGATAATTTTGCATTAATCCAAGTTCAACCAAAGATTTACAACGAATTATGTACCTTTGTTAAAAAAATACGCTTATGAAACGTTTACTTTTCGCATTATTTAGTTTGATTTCAGTTCTCGGAACGGCTCAAGACTACAACAAATGCTCGATTGGCTTCAACATTGGTGGTCACGATGGGATGCACAACACGAACCACACGACACACGTGTACCAGTTCACACACTACGAGTTAAATTCTCGTTACATGTTCAATAACCGCGTTGGATTAAAATTCGATGCAGGATTTGATCACTTCAACTTTACAGATGGACATCCAGCAACAAATGCTTTACGTATTTCGGTTCAACCAACATTCAATTTAACGGACTTATTGCACATGAATGACTTCACCACACGTTGGGGAATGTTATTGCACATGGGTGGTGGTTACGCGACGATGTGGAACAAAGACGTTTTAGCTGGTCCTAATCAATTGTTTAGCGCAAAAGAAGGATCTGTAGACGAAATGTTACAAGGAATCATTGGTTTAACACCACAATTCAAAGTAAACGAGCGTTTGAGTATCAACGGTGACATCTCTTTCATGGGGAACATTCGCCAAAACAATGGATTCGACTTCGAAGCTGCACCTGTTCAAGGTGGTGGTTTCTCTGGATACTACGCAACAGCAACAGTTGGATTCAGCTACTACATCGGTAAAAAGACTTCGCATGCAGACTGGACATACACACCACGTTTGAATCAAGCAGACTTGAACCGCATCGCCTCTTTGGAAAAACAAGCGAAAGAAGCAGCAGCGAAATTAGGTGACGACGATAAAGACGGTGTCATCAATGCAGTTGACCAAGAAGCAAATACACCAGCTGGAAACATGGTAGATGTAACAGGAAAAACAATCGTTCCTACACCAGCTCCAGACTTGAATACAATAGATACAGACGGAGACGGATTCGTAGACGCGAAAGATGAGTGTCCAACAGTAAAAGGAAACGTAAAAGGATGCCCAGAAGAACATTCCCCTGAGAAAGACGCGAAAACATTGATCGAATACGGAATCTACGACATCATGTTCGTGAAAGGATCGTTCTACATCAATCCATCTTACTTACCAATCTTGGACAAAGTCGTAAGCTACATGGCGGCGAATCCAAACCAAAAAATGGCAGTTAGTGGTCACGCTGACATCGATGGTGGTGATGCAGTGAACATCAAATTATCAGAAGCACGTGTAAACGCTGTCGTTGATTACTTGACGAAAAAAGGCGCTGACAAAAGTCGCCTAGTAATTACATACAAAGGAAAGAAAGAAACGAAATATGCAGGTAACACATTGGAAGTTGATGCGGCAAATCGTCACGCGTCAGGAGACTCGACAGCAGTTCATTGTTCTCGATCGATGTCGTGCCAACCAGAACCGGTTGCCCTCTCTCATAGCAGTCCTTGATATCTTCAATTATCCATCGACACGGCGATTCAAGACGTGATTCAACACGCACATTTCATCAATGGTCCAGCCGTGTCCCGTTTCCAAACGGATTTACAAGAATACCTTGGCGTAAAGCACGTCATTCCTTGTGCCAACGGTACAGATGCCCTGCAAATCGCCATGATGGCCTTGGGATTGAAACCGGGAGATGAGATAATCACACCGAGTTTCACGTACATCGCCACCACAGAAGTCATCGCCCTCCTCGGACTCACACCCGTATTCGTGGAAGTCGATCCACAAACCTTTTGCATTGATCCAGCAGCGATCGAAGCAGCGATTACGCCAAAAACGAAAGCCATTGTTCCAGTTCACCTTTACGGACAAGCAGCGAACATGAATGCCGTGATGGACATCGCACAGAAACACAACTTATTCGTCATCGAAGACAATGCGCAAGCCATTGGTTCCGATTACCATTTGACCAATGGAAAAAAAGTAAAAACAGGCACCATAGGTGACATTGGCTGCACCTCCTTTTTTCCATCTAAAAACCTCGGATGCTACGGCGATGGTGGTGCCTTGTGTACCAACAACGACGAGCTAGCGAAGAAAATCAAGATGATTGCCAACCACGGACAGCAGCAGAAATACGTGCACGAAGTCATTGGTTGCAATTCCCGTTTGGACACCATTCAAGCAGCGATTTTAGAAGTGAAATTACGCCAACTGGACAACTACATCGACGCACGTCGCGAAGTAGCCGAGCGCTACGACGAAGCATTCGCAAGCATTCCAGGAGTCCGCATTCCCTTCCGCGCCGACGATTCCAAACACGTTTTCCATCAATATACCTTGATCCTCGAAAACGCCAGTCGTGCTGCCCTACAAGAAGCATTGAACGCAAACGACATTCCAAGTATGATTTACTATCCGATTCCAGCGCACAAACAACAAATGTTCGCCGCCTTCGGAAGCAGCAATACCGAATTACCCACCACCGACTGGTTAACCGATCGCGTGATTTCGTTA
This sequence comes from Bacteroidota bacterium, assembly GCA_041172545.1. Classification (GTDB taxonomy): domain Bacteria; phylum Bacteroidota; class Bacteroidia; order Flavobacteriales_D; family Crocinitomicaceae; genus UBA952. The sequence continues at coordinate 3,410 of JBEDJV010000214.1, forward strand.
CCGATTCACACGGAAATGGATGAAGAACAGGTGGGATTTATTATTGACACAGTGAAATCGTTTTTCTAAAGAGTGAACAGTGCTCAGTAAACAGTGCTAGATCTTTTAGAACGAAATTAAATATGAATAAAATAAACATAACAACCAGGAGTAGATAATAAGCAAACGCACTGAGCACCGAGCACTGAGCACTGAGCACTGAGCACCGAGCACTGAAAAACTAATTACAATACAATAAAACATGCCACAACTCGTTTTCACAAGAAATTCGAAAAATGGCACTGATAAAAAGATACGAAGACTTAAACGCGTGGCAACGGGCGTATGAAGTCGCACTAGAAGTAGATAGATTGACAAACGAGTCGTCTTTTGATAAAAAATGGGCCATAAAAGATCAAATGCTAAGATCCTCTTTATCCATTTCCTCGAACATTGCCGAAGGATTTGGCCGAAAGTCGAAAAAGGATTTTGCACGATTTTTATTGATTGCTATTGGTTCGAATGATGAATTGAGAAGTCAACTGAGATTTTCATTCGACACCAAACTGATTACAGAAAAAGATTTCGAGTCTTTGAATGAGAAATTAATTGAGGTAAGAAAAATGGTTCATGGATTGAGAAAATATTTATTAAACGGGAAACAATGAGCTTTTAGCTGTGATCAGTACTTATTACTTTGTGCTCGGTAATCAGTACTCAGTGTGGAATCGTTTAAAAAATGAACTTATATAAGTTGAACACGTTAACAAAAATTAGATAATTAACAAACGAACTGAGCACTGTTTACTGAGCACTCAAAAGCACTGAGCACTGTTTACTGAGCACTCAAAAGCACTGAGCACTGTTTACTGAGCACTGAGCGCTTGCGCACAAAAAACGAATAACTATTCATATGACAAATATCGCAGTAGTAGGTACCGGATATGTCGGATTAGTAACCGGAACATGTTTTGCCGAAACAGGCAATAACGTCATTTGCATCGACATCGACGCCAACAAAGTCGCAAAAATGCAAAACGGAGAAATTCCCATTTACGAACCAGAATTGGACGTATTGTTCGAACGCAACATCAAGGCGGGACGCCTAACCTTCACCACAGATCTTTCGGCAGGAATCAAAGATGCGGAAATCATTTTCCTCGCTTTGCCAACGCCTCCGGGAGAAGATGGATCCGCGGATTTGTCGTACATTTTGGGTGTTGCGAAGGAATTAGGTAAAATCATGACCGACTACAAGGTTATTGTAGATAAAAGCACCGTTCCAGTCGGAACAGCAAACAAAGTAGCCGCGGCGATTGCCGAACATGCAACAGTGGAATTTGCCGTGGTATCGAATCCAGAGTTCTTGCGCGAAGGATACGCGGTAAGCGATTTCTTGAAGCCAGACCGCGTAGTCATTGGTACATCCGATGAGCGCGCACGCAAAATCATGGACAGCTTGTACAAACCATTTGTTCGTCAAGGAAATCCCATCTATTTCATGGATGAAAAGTCCGCGGAGTTAACGAAATACGCTGCGAATGCCTTCTTGGCAACGAAAATCACCTTCATGAACGAAATCGCGAATTTCTGTGAAGTGGTCGGCGCAGATGTGGACAAAGTCCGCATTGGAATTGGTTCTGATAGCCGCATTGGAAAACGCTTTTTGTTTCCAGGAATAGGCTACGGAGGATCTTGCTTCCCGAAGGACGTGCAAGCATTAGCAAAATCAGGAAAGGAAAATCGCTACGATTTCAAAATCCTGAACGCGGTGATGGAAGTCAACCAGGACCAAAAAACAAAATTGTTTCCAAAGATGAAGAATTTCTTCCGCGGAGACCTATCCGGAAAGCACATTGCTGTTTGGGGCTTGGCCTTTAAACCAGATACGGATGACATCCGCGAAGCACCGGCTTTGTACATGATTGAGGAATTGCTTCAAGCAGGAGCGACCGTGAGCGCGTACGATCCAGAAGCGATGCCGAATGTGCAGCGTTTATTGGGTGACAAGATCACCTTCGCAGCAGATGAATACAGCGTATTGGATCAAGCAGACGCATTATTGATTTGCACAGAATGGAGTATCTTTAGA
>JBEDJV010000215.1:0-6152 GCA_041172545.1 Bacteroidota bacterium
GATATGTAGTGCCACCATATGGGGCACCTGCCGCTAGCATAGATCCATCTGAAGATAAACTGACTGACCAAGCCTCAGAATACATACTTGGGGTAAAAATTAATTTATTTCCTTTTTTTAAACATTTTGAATAGGCGATCAATTGATCGGATGATTTCACACCCGTCAAAAATTGCATGGATAAATCAACGGTTGAGACAACTTTTTGTTCATTCGATACAAGCGACAATGCTCCTACTCCCAATGTAGCATCCATTAAACTGGCAATGCATCCACCATGTGCGTGCATCGGAGTTGCCAAATGTTTTTCTTGAATAGCAAGTTTGTAGGCAACAATTCCTGGCTCCAAAATCTCAAAAGACATCCCAAGCCATTCACCAAAACGATTTTTATCAATATATGCCTGAATGATATCCATTAGTTAAGACTTTGAGAATTGAATGTTTGCTTTTGCAAACGCAAGCGCAGCAGCTGCGTTCACGTCAAAATAAACTTGTGCGAAATCTGGTGTTTTTACCCATGCCCTTACCTTAATATGCAATCCTTGTTCGGTAATTTGATCCAAACCAACGACAACAGGGGACTTCGTTTGAATGCGATTATCCACCGACAAGACAATAATCCTGTGATCGTCTCCTTGACATCTTGAAATGATGCATCATGCGTCAGAAGAAAAGTCCACTCTACTCGACGTAACTTCTCCCTCGTATAATTCACAATATTCCCATTTGCTAAAGGTCCATTTGGAAAAATCACCACTTTGTTATCAGGAGTTGTCAAGTATGTATTAAAGATTTGAATTTCACTCACCCTACCCTGTTCTCCGAGCGCTTTTATTTCATCACCCAATTTGAAAGGTTTAAGTACCAGAATCATAATTCCTCCAGCGAAATTGGATAAAGTTCCAGAGATGGCCATACCACGCACTGACGACTACCATGATTTTCAATGCCATGGATAAGAAACTTCCCAGAAAGGAAACTAAGCCAGCATCCGTATCACTTTTCTTTAGCATTCGTGTGATGAAGCGCGTAAGCACTCCTGTAAGCCAGAATCCCGCAATCGTAATAATGAGCGCAATGACAATATTCGTTATCAAAGAAAAAAGCACTGCATTTAGTTGATGAGGCTTCATCCCAAAAAGGTTTTCAATCACATCTATCATAGGAACAAGTTTGAAATTTCAACAAAAATAAAAATACTTCGCACATTTGACCTGATTCAACTGTAATATCCACCCCATCGTTTCCTGATCTATTGAAACAAGCGTGAAAATCCATGTTGAAATGGATTCAATCACGGGAAGGAATGCTTAACTTCGCTATATGAAGCACGAAGATTACATGCAACGTTGCCTGGACCTAGCACAACTGGGATCAAGTTGGGTTGCTCCCAATCCGATGGTTGGATGTGTGATTGTCAAGAATGGAAAAATAATTGGTGAAGGTTATCATCAAAAATACGGAGAGGCGCATGCGGAAGTCAACGCCATTGCATCCGTACGAGACAAAAGTCTACTTGAAGGCGCAACCGTATATGTAAACCTTGAACCTTGTTCTCATCACGGCAAAACGCCACCTTGTTCGGATTTACTTGTTTCGTCGAAGGTCGCGGAAGTCATCATCGGATGTCGAGACAGCAATAAACTTGTTTCAGGAAAAGGAATCGAGAAATTAATCCGCGCTGGAATAACGGTTCAAGAAGGAATACTTGAAAACGAAAGCCGCCTATTAAATAAACGATTCTTCAATTTCCATGAAAAAGGACGTCCTTACGTCATTTTGAAATGGGCACAAACAAAAGATGGGTACTTGGATCGAATTCGTTCCAATGAGGAAAAAGGAATAAATTGGATTTCCTGCGAAGAAACGAAAGCACTTGTACACAAATGGCGTAGTCAAGAACATGGGATTTTAGTAGGGAAACATACCGCTATGAATGACAATCCGACTCTTACGGTTCGTGAATTCACGGGTAGAAATCCAATTCGAATCCTGATTGATAGTCAATTACAAGTGAAGGAAAACATCAATCTTTACTCCGACGATGCTCCGACAATCATTTTCAATCGACTAAAGGACGAGAAAAAGGATAACATCGAATGGGTGAAGATCAAAGAAACCTCCACAAAAACAATCCTTGAGGAATTATACAAACGAAACATTAGCTCCATTATGGTGGAAGGCGGAAGTCGAACCTTGCAATACTTTATCATTGACAATGTTTGGGACGAGGCGTATGTCATAGTTGGTGATGTTATGTTTCATGAAGGAGTGAAAGCACCCTTATTAAATCGTGTCCCCGCACATTCACACACTTTTGGAACGGACATTATTTATTATTTTAAACGTAGGTAATGGAACTGTTTTTCGCCATCGTATTTTCCGGTTTCATCTTTGTCCTTTTTAAACTATTCCCACTAGTTAAAATCGACACTTTTCAAGCAATTGTCGTCAACTATTTCGTCGCCTTTTTTTGTGGATATCTGTTCTTCCCTTTTGAACTAGAGTCCCTCTTCATGGTTTCAGGCGAATGGTTTTCCTACGCTTTTGGCGCTGCATTTCTATTTATTGGATTGTTTTTAATCATGGGCCTAAGTTCACAACGAAATGGAATCTCTAGCACTTCAGTTGCCGTTAAGATGAGTATGGCACTTTCTGTTTTGGGAATGATGCTCTTTTATGCCGAGGCTGTGCAATTTCTCAAAGTTGCTGGAATCATTTTGGCCATATTCGGAGTTATTGGAATGACCATACAACCTGGAAGCGAAGAGAAAAGTGAGTCCTCAACGTGGATGTTAATCGCACTTTTTCTCGGAAGCGGATTATTGGATTTCCTTCTCAATTACATTCAGCATTCGGTCCTTCGAGTAAATGAAACTGCTTTTTTTACAGCGTATGCATTTGGACTTGCTGGTATTATTGGAATAGTGATTGCGATCGTTCTAACGGTGAGTGGAAAACTAACACTATCTCCAAGAAATCTTGTCGCAGGAATTCTATTAGGAGTTCCAAACTATTTTTCGATTTATTTCCTCATGAAAGCATACGAAGTCTTGAAGTGGAGTAATAGCAGCATACTAGCGGTCATTAACGTAAGTATTGTTATGATTGCATCCATTGTTGGACTTTTATTTTTCAAGGAAAAATGGAACAAACTCAAAATCATTGGTTTCATTTCCTCTCTAATTTCCATTTTGTTTATTTATCTTTCAGCATGAAAACTGCCCTATTCAAACTCATTCTTTTCCTTTTGGTCATTCCCAGATTTGGATGGAGTCAAACTAGTTTTCAATTAGCCGTTTTAAAATATAATGGCGGAGGAGATTACTACGCAAATCCAACTGCCCTTCCAAACTTGATTCAATTTTGCAATCAAAATTTAGGGACAAGCATTTCCAAAGATGTACCTTATGTGGATGTCGGCAGCAAGGATATTTTCAGATTCCCATTCATTCACATGACCGGACATGGTAACGTGGTATTCTCAAAAACGGAAGTAGAAAATTTGAGAAACTACTTATTAGCAGGTGGATTCTTGCATATTGATGATAACTACGGAATGGACGAATTTATTCGGATTGAATTGAAGAAAATCTTTCCTTCAAATGAATTAATTGAACTCCCTAATAATCACCCAATTTACAATCAGAAATACAAGCTAAATGGATTGCCAAAAATACACGAACACGATGGTAAACGACCCCAAGCATTTGGCATTGTAACCGATGGGAGATTGGTGTGCCTCTATACTTACGAAACTGATTTAAGTGATGGATGGGAAGATCCTCAGGTTCATAATGATACGCCTGAAAAAAGGAAGCAAGCTTTGCAAATTGGCGCGAATATCATTACCTATGTCTTTTTAAATTAATTCCGATGAAAATTACAGCATTTCTAACAAGCCTATTTATCTCCATTCAACTGTGTGCTCAAATCGATCCATTTCTAGGGCGATCCATTTTTAGGGATTGTGCAAATCGACGCATGTGACTTTACAGATACTTGTGCCTATGTCGTTATTCCTGAACCAACAAATAATCTTTGGGTTCGTGGCGAATCGCAGAAAACCATTTTAAACCACATCGGGAAAGTGATGATCACAGATAGCGTGTACACCTATCCGAATGGAACGAATGCTTCCTTTGAAATTCATTGGCCAGCATGGGATCAATATCCAATGAGCTTGATCATGGGATTTCATCATTCCATGGATTCAGATAGTCTTTTGGATGGCGGTATCATTGAAGTTTCAAGGGATTATGGAGCAAGTTGGACAAATGTGATTGAGGATCAAACCAACATGCTCTTCTTGAGTAACGAACTTTACACCAGTTCAGACACTTTATTTACAGGCGAAAAAGGATTTTCAGGTACGTTTAACGACCGTTACACAGAAATCGAATGGGTTTGGATGTTCCCCATCAAGGATCTCCCTACCGACACGATGTATTACCGTTTTCGATTCATAGGTGACGCAATAGACAATGCAAAAGAAGGATGGATGATTTCCGATATTACTTTTTCGTATGCGGACTTAGGCTCAGGAATAGAAGAGATACCGTTATTTGACTTTTCCTTTGCGCCTAATCCATCCAAAGGTCAAATACAACTAAACAGCTCGTTTGATATTCAAAAAGCGATTGTAAGCGATGTAAATGGACATTCGATTGTACTCGAACTAGATGGAACAAAAAAAGTCCTGAATAATTCAGGACTTTCAAAAGGTATCTATTTTCTTCAACTTCAGACTTCAGACAATCGCTGGAGTCAAGTGAAGCGATTGATAATTGATTAATGCTGATGACCATCGTGACTGTTGTGATCATGGCCATCATGATTCTCTGCAGCCGGTGCTTGAATACTGACCATTTCAATTTCAAACACTAGATCTGAATAAGGAGGAATTGCTCCTGGACGACCGCCCTTTCCATACGCTTTGAAGTAAGGAATGTAAATCGTGATTTTTCCACCTGTACCAATCATCGCGATTCCCTCTTCAAAACCAGGAATCATTTTCTGATCGATGTAATTAAAATCAAGTGTTTGATTTCGGTCTTTGGATGAATCAAATTTCTTTCCATCCGCACGAAAAGTTCCTGTGTAATGCAATGAAACCTTTGATCCTTTTACTACACGATCTTTAGATCCACTCTCAGAAATAATGTACACCAAACCACTTTCGGTCATTTTCGCTTTTTTATTGACTTTTTTAATTTCGTCAAACATAAACTGCTTGTACTCATCTTCTGACATCGCTTCAATTTTCGCATAGGCTTCTTTTTGTTTATTCATCGCAATCTGTTTTGCCATATACACTTTGTCAAAAGTCTCTTGCGCATTCCAAGTAATTGCATCTTTACCAATGCGTCTAATTTCAACAGTCGTAATGATATCACCTTGAGCGATCGCATCAACCACATTTTGACCACTAATCACGTGACCAAAAACAGAATGCTTTCCATCTAACCATGGTGTTTCTTTGTGTGTGATGAAGAACTGACTTCCGTTTGTCCCGGGTCCGGAATTAGCCATCGAAAGGATTCCAGGACCAACATGTTTTAACGTCTCGTTAAATTCATCGTCGAATTTATACCCAGGATCTCCCGTTCCGTTTCCAAGTGGACAACCACCTTGAATCATGAAATCTTTAATCACGCGGTGAAAAGTTAAACCATCAAAATAAGGCTTACTGATCACCACATTATCTACTTTAAAGTTTTTCCCTTCCGCTAACCCAACGAAATTCGCTACGGTCATAGGTGTCAATTTATACTCTAACTCACAAACAATGATTCCTTTCGTTGTGTTAAAAACCGCATAGATTCCATCCGCCACCTCTTCAGCTCCTTGACTAAATGCCGATAACACTGTGGAAACAACTAAACCAAAACTCAGAATTACTTTTTTCATCTTATTTTTCTATTTCAATTAATTCTACTTCAAATACCAATGGCATGTACGCTTTAATCGTTGGAGATGGTGAACTTGGACCATACGCTAATTCCTGAGGAATATAAAAACGGTATTTCGATCCAACTTTCATCAATTGAACACCTTCTGTCCACCCTTTAATCACTTGATCCAATCCAAAAGTAATCGGTTCACCGCGATCTACAGAACTATCGAATACAACTCCCTCTGGTGTTGTAC
>JBEDJV010000216.1:0-5588 GCA_041172545.1 Bacteroidota bacterium
AATGACAAACTTCGGAACCCAAAAATGCGCCAAGGGATAGGCTAATTGGTCGCTATGTCTTGAACTTAATTGTTCAAAGGAATTCTTTAGGTTGTAAGACAAGGATCCGAATAAATAGGACCCCTTATTTTGGTCAATGTAGTGCTGTAATTGATCAAGTGCTTGCCCTTCGTTTAACATAAATTCATTCTGAATGCCAAAGGATAAGATTCCTGTGCCATCATTGCTATTTAAAAAACAAATGTTTTTCCACTTTTTCATGCAGCAAAATTACAAGGAAATGTGCTTCTTAATACTTAAACACAAGAATCTTCAAACACTTTCGTTATTAAGTTGTTACTTTTGCATGGATTTCAAGTAACGAAATCAAATTGAACACGTCACATTAGTAAAATCCCTTCGTGGAATATGAAATTAGTACTCTCCTTTCTTCTTGTCTCCCTCTCGTTTATCTCCTTTTCGCAATCCAAAGTGACCTTAAGCGGTTACATTACAGATTCCAATGATGGAGAGGCGATGACGGATGTCAAAGTTTACATTCCCGCTCTGAAATTAGGAGCGATGTCCAACGCTTATGGCTTTTATTCCTTAACGGTTGCTCCAGGAAAATATGCGGTGGAATTTCGATCCATTGCTTACGGTTCTGAAGTTCGCGAGATTGATCTGACAAAAAGCACCGTACTCTCTATCGAATTAGGTGCCAAAGTAAGTGATTCGAAGGAGGTTGTTGTCAACATGAAGAAAACAGAGAATGTGACTTCAACAAAAATGGGTCAAATCGAATTGCAAATGGATCAAATCAAAACACTTCCTGCGTTTATGGGGGAGGTAGATGTAATTAAAACGATCCAATTGCTTCCGGGTGTTTCTTCGGTTTCTGAAGGTGGACAAGGATTTTATGTTCGTGGTGGTGGTCCAGATCAGAATTTAGTATTACTAGATGAAGGAGTAGTATACAACGCTGCTCACTTGTTTGGATTCTTTTCCGTTTTCAATGCGGATGCCGTTAAATCCGTAAATCTTATCAAAGGAGGAATGCCGGCAAATTTTGGTGGAAGAATGTCCTCCGTTCTAGAAGTGAACATGAACGAAGGAAACATGAAGAAATTAAAAGTGACCGGTGGAATCGGAGCGATTTCTTCCCGTTTGACTTTAGAAGGCCCCATAAAAAAGGACAAAGGTTCTTTTATCGTTTCTGCACGAAGAACATATATCGACGTGATTATGAAAGCAGCGATTTCAGATACTTCGCCTTTTGCTGGTTCATCGTATTTCTTCTACGACTTCAATGCCAAGTTAAATTATAAATTATCGGCTAAAGACCGTATTTACTTAAGTGGATACTACGGAAAGGACGTGTTTAATTTTTCAGATAAAAAAGGTGGTTTTGGTGCCAATATGCCATGGGGAAATGGAATTGCTGCGTTGAGATGGAATCACTTGTTTAGCGATAAGTTGTTCATGAATTTGACAACGACTTTTTCAGATTACATGTTTAAATTTGGATCCTCTCAGGATGAATTCCGTTTCGAGCTGGCTTCTGGAATCCGCGATGTTGGAGCGAAAGTAGATTTTTCATACTTCCCAAATCCCATTCACCGAATTAAGTGGGGAGCTGATTACAAATACCATACGTTTACACCTACAAGTGTGACTGCACAAAATGACACGACCGTCTTTGATACTGGTGCCGCGCAAAAATTGTATTCACACGAAGCAGCAGCATATGTTTTAGACGAATTCGATTTAAACGACCAATTTCGCTTGAATGTCGGACTGCGTTACAGTGCATTTGCACATGTTGGTCCATTTACGCGCTACATCAAAGGAGATGGAATCAGTACACAAGACACTACGATTCAATACCAAAAAGGCGATTTAATCAAGTTTTACCACGGATTGGAGCCACGTGTTTCCATGCGTTGGTTGTTGCCGGATAATAGCTCGATCAAAGCAGGTTATGCCTACAATTATCAATATGTGCATTTAACATCCTTAAGTGCTGTTTCTCTTCCAACGGATATTTGGTTTCCAACGACGGATATTGCCAAACCAGAAAAAGGATGGCAAGGTTCAGTGGGATATTTCAGAAACTTTTTCAAGGATAAATTCGAAAGTTCTGTTGAAGTGTACTACAAAGAAATGAAAAACATGATCGAATTCAAGGAAGGTGCCTTGCCTGGAGATGACGTGAATGACAATACCGATAACCTCCTGGTTTTTGGTGAAGGAAGAGCCTATGGAATTGAGTTCTTTTTCAAGAAATCGGTTGGACGCTTTACCGGATGGGTAGGATACACTTGGGCGAAAACGAATAGAAGATTTCCGGACATCAACGAAGGGAATATTTATGCGGCGAAATACGACCGTCGACATGATTTAACGCTTGTTGGTACCTACAAACTAAACGACCGTTGGACCTTCTCTGCGAGTTTCATCTATGCAACAGGAAACACATTGACTATCACCGATTGGATTTGTCCGCAACCTTGTACAGCAAAGCCTACAAAACGAAAACAGATCCTGCTACAGGCAAGGAAATTGAAGTGAAGAAAACATACCGAAGCAATTGGTCGTTCTCTATCTATAATGTTTACAACCGCATGAATCCTTTCTTCTTATACGTAGATAACGATGGTGATTTTCTCTCCGGAAATTTCAAGTTGTCTGTGAAACAAGTATCCTTATTTCCAATTATACCGAGCGCAACATGGAATTTCGAATTTTAAGCAAAGTAATCATCAGCCTATCCCTTTTATTGGGAGCTGCTTCCTGTACAAAAGAAGTTCAAATTGATATTCCCGGTTACAAGGATCAATTAGTCATTGATGGAAGCATCGAAACGGGTCAACCAGCGATTGTTCTTTTGAGCAAAACGAACAACGTTTATTCTCCAACAAACTTCCAAGCATATCTGGAAGGATTTGTTTCAGGTGCAACTGTGGTTATCTCGAATGGTTCCCAAACGGATACTTTGACGGAAATTTGTTCTGATAATCTTCCTCCAGGAACTGAAGAAATTGCTGCGGCATTTTTTGGTATGCCGGTGGATGTCCTTGTGAACTTGCATCTGTGCGCCTACATTTCCTTAGGGATGGTCGGTGAAGTAGGGAAGACCTACACCTTAAAAGTCATCAACAATGGCTCTGAATATTCTGCTACGACAAACATCACCAATCCAACACCTCTGGATTCGCTTTACTGGAAACCAGAAGGTTCGTTTCTCGATCGTGGATTCTCTTGGGTGAAATTGAGTGATCCCGCTCAAAGTGGAGATTCCTACGCTTGGGAAGTCAAATTAGCTGGAATGCCGAATTTCAAGCGAACATTCAATCCGTTTTTCAACGATAAATTTTTTAATGGAAAAACTTTTGATTTTGCTTACGAAAATCCCATGAGTTTTGATGATCCGAATGGTGATCCAGCCTATAGAGGATACTACAAACTAGGAGATACCGTCATCGTGAAGCTGTCGAAAATCGGAAAAAGGGAATACAATTTCTTCGAGAAAAAGTACAATCAAATGTATTCCGGTGGGAATCCTTTTGCTACGCCAACCAATATTCCATCAAATATTCAAGGAGGAGCCTTAGGTATCTGGGTTGGATATTCGCCATGGTTCGATACCTTGGTTTGTCAATAGTCGAATTTTTGTAACAAATACATACTATTCTCTTTTAGAATCATGTAAGCATAAAGATCAATGGCAAAAAAATCGCAGATTTGAACACATTTTCTCCAATTAAGACCTAAAATTACCCTAAAACATTTTTTTTAGGTAAATTTTGTGATAAAGAAAAAACAATAAGTCCCTAACTAAATTGGGTTTCTTCAAGTTTAGGGTAAAGATTTCGAGTCCCCAGGTTTTGGTCTTGATCCATTTTTTTCTTTTTAGATTAACCCAAATTTATGCCTAGTCCCCAGGTTTTGGTCTTGATGGATTTTCAGCAAAACTTCAGAACAAGAAAAAACCCAGTATCTATTACGATTACTGGGTTTATTGTGTGGGAGTTGAGGGATTCGAACCCCCGACCCTCTGCTTGTAAGGCAGATGCTCTAAACCAACTGAGCTAAACTCCCTTGTGATTTATGAGTGCAAAGATAGGCATACTTTTTAATTCTGCAAGTCTTTTATGAAAAAATTAATCTCTGGATTTTAATTCTTCGATTTTTGCCAATACATCATCCAAACCCTCTCTGAATTTCTCAAAGTCTTCTTTGTAAAGGAAAATCTTGTGCTTCTGATAGTTACCGTCTCCATCATCACCAAAGGATTTCTTACTCTCGGTTAATGTAATGTACAAATCATTTCCTTTTGTAGCCTTGATGTCAAAAAAATAGGTCCGCTTACCAGCGCGCACAACTTTTGAGTACATTTCGTTTTGTTCATTGCTCATACACAATCATTTGAGTGTCAAATATCCATTTATTTTTGAAATATACCAAATGTTCAAATTAACGCGTAACTTTATGTTAGATGTTTCGTAGAGAAGAACTTATATAAAAAAGTGCACATGCGTCTAACATGGACTACTTTATTGATTGTCATGATTTTAGTTTCTTGCGGGGGTAAACCTGTTGGTCCTGCAGTTAAAATTGACTTTAAAGAAATTCAGAAAAAAGGTAAATTAACCATCCTTACAGAAAATAGTTCCTTGTCTTTTTTTGAGTACAGAGGTAAACGCCTTGGATTTGAATACGAAATCATGGACTCCTTCTGCAAAACGCAAGGATTAAAGATGGAAGTAAAGGTGATTACGGATACCAAAGACTTTCAAAGATTATTAAATAATGGTGAAGGAGATGTCATCGCTTCGAACTTAGTCGTTTCCTTGGAGGATGATAAAAGACTCGCTTATTCCACTCCTTATTACTACACACACCAAGTTCTAGTGCAACGCACCAATGATACGCTGATCAAAGAACCGGCTGAATTGGCGAATCAAACAGTCTGCGTTCGAAAAAACTCGCCCTTCTCTCGCCGTTTAACGGATTTACAAGACGAAATAGGCGCGCGCATCAACATTCGCTACAAAACAGAGAATCCGATTACAGAGGATTTAATTGAAATGGTTGCGAACAATGTCATTCCTTTTACCATTGCTCACGAAAACCTCGCACGCATCAGTAAGGAAATGCATCCCAACCTCAATATTGATACCCGTATCTCCTTTCAACAAAAAATTGCCTTCGGTCTACGCTTGAATAGTCCAGAATTGAAAAAGAAATTGGATGAGTTCCTCTTGTCATACTGCGCCTCATCGGCTTTTACAGACTTGAAAAAACGCTACTTTGATTACTTGGATACAAAACCAGTGGAATTCTATATTACCAAAAAAGGTCACCTCTCTCCGTTTGATGATTTGTTTAAATCGGCTGCTAAGAAATATGCATGGGATTGGAAAATTATCGCCGCAGTAGCGTTTAAAGAATCCCGTTTTAATCCAAATGCGCGTGGATTCGGTGGAGCATATGGTATGATGCAGTTTATGCCAAATACAGGTCCAAGCTGTGGTGTTTTCCCAGGTTCTACACCCGAAGTGCAAATTGCAGGTGGAATGCGTTTATTGAATCGAACATTTAACATG